>JAWSVN010000097.1:0-27008 GCA_033851875.1 Acidimicrobiales bacterium | reverse complement strand
ATGCTGATGTACTCGTCGGACCAGGGGTTCTTCCTCGGCGACCACGGCTGGTTCGACAAGCGACTGATGTACGAGGAGTCGTTGCGCATGCCGTTCCTCGTGTCGTACCCGGTCCGCGTGGCCGGCGGGCCGGTGCACGGCGGCATCGTCACCAATGTCGACATGGCCCAGTCGATCCTCGACGCTGCCGGGGTCGAGCATCACCCCCGCATGCAGGGCCGTAGCTTCTTCGGCGACATCGCGACGGCCGACATCGCGACGGCCGACAGCGTGGCCGAAGGCAGCACGCCGGAGCCGGCCGAGGGCTTCTACTACCGCTACTGGGAGAACGACGACATCATCCATCGGGCGCCCGCCCACTACGGCTACCGCACCGACCGCTACAAGCTCATCTACTTCTACAACGACTCGATGGGCTTGCCGTTCTGCCTGTTCTGGACCTACCCGCCGGAGTGGGAGCTCTACGACCTCGAGGCCGACCCGGCCGAGCTGCACAACGTCTACGACGACCCCGCCTACGCCGAGGTCCGAGAGGAACTCAAGGCGGCGATGTGGCGCGAGCAGTCCCGCCTCGGCGACGCCCCGCACCCATCACAACCGGTGCCCGACGGCTGCGACGACGTCGAGGTCGCACCCCAGCCCGACATCCCACAGATCGCCTGGCTCAACCCCGGCGCGATGCATTGACCTCCACCGACAGGTCGCCGGCCACGAGTCGGTAGCGGCGGCCCGCCACCAGATCGAACGGGGCCGCGAGGCCGCCGGTGAACACCAGGTCATCGTCGCCCAGCGCGAGCCCCTCGCCGGAGAGCTGATCGCGCAACCAGGCGACGGCACGCTCGGGGTGCCCCATCACCTGGGCGCCCGACCCGACGTGGACGTCGACGAGCTCGTCGCCCTCCCACTCCTCGAAGCGCACCTCCGCCGTCAGATCGACACCGGTGGGCACCGCGTCGCCGACGACCACCCGGGCAGCCGAGGAGTTGTCGAGGGTGTTGTCCAACCAGCCAAACCCGAAGCTCGGGAACCGAGGGTCGACGATCTCGAGCCCGACATGCCAGCGCCCGCCCCGCCACACGAACTCGGGCTCGACCTTGGGGTGGATCAACGCCCCGAGGTCGATCGGTTCGCCCGCCTCGACGACCTGGCTGTCCCACAGCGTGCCCCAGTTGGGCCGTTCGATGCCGAGCGCCTCGCGCATCGCGGCCGACGTCCAGCCGAGCTTCCAACCGACCTGGGTCTCGCCGTCGGCGACGCGCAGCGCATCGCGCTCGACCGCAACTGTCCGGGCGACGTCCCAATCGAGCGTCCATCCCTCGCGCTCGGCACGCTCCGACGGGAACTCGATGCCGTGCCGTTCGCGTTCGGCGGTCCGCAGCGCAGCCGCCAGCTCGGTGGGGGTGGGAGTGGGGCGAGTCACGGAGCCGGCCTCAGATCGTGACGTCGAGCTCGAGCCGCTTGGCCACCTCGCGCCACGACGAGGCGGGGTCGGCGATGTCGAGGAAGACCGTCTCGATGCCGACGGCCCGGGCGCCCTCGCAGTTGCCGGGCTGGTCGTCGAGGAACAGGATGCGGTCGGCCGGGGCGCCGACGGTCTCGATCGCCAGCTCGAAACCCCGCGGGTCGGGCTTGAGGAAGCCGGTGTGGCTGAGGTCGACGAGGTGGTCGAGGGTCTGCACGAAGGGCACCCCCTTCGACCACTCCTCGCCGTGGAAGGCGCTGAGGTCGTTGGTGAGCACCGACACGCCGATCCCCGCGGCGCGCGCCGCGTCGGTCACCGCCAGGCACTCCGCTCGGATCAGCCCCGGACGGGGCGGGTCGTAGATCTCGTGGAACCAGTCGTGCAGCTCCAGGTCGGGTCGACCGATCAGCTCCGCCACCTCGGCGGTGCGGCGGTACCAGTACTCCCGTTCGCTGAGCACGCCGCCGCCGACCATCGTGCGATAGAGCTCGTCGCTGTCGGGGTCGATCGGCCCCTTCCACGACAACGTGCCGGGCTCGAGACCGAACCGCTGCTCGGCCACGTCGTGCAGCTCGAACGGGCTGACCAGGCACGGCCCGCCGAAGTCGAGGAGGAGTACGTCGAAGTCAGGCGTCATGGGATACCTCTCGGGTCCAGGTCCGGGCGTGGGCGAGGAGTTGGTCGCGGATCGACACCGGCGTCTCGGGGGCCGGCACGTCGACGACGACCTCGCCGTCGTCGACCTCGGCGGCCACCGGCACGAGCGGCGTGCCGCCGCGACAGTCGGCGCCCGTGGCGGGGTCGAAGGCCCAGAAGTGTTGGGGGCAGATCAACCGGCCGTCGCGGAGCCAGCCGCCGTCGATGGGGGAGTCCTGGTGGCCGCAGCGGTTGCGGAAGGCGGTGACCTCGTCGCCCCGACGGACGATCACGACGCTCCCGTCGGCCACGGCGGTCACGCGGCCAGGCTCGAACCCTTCGAGGGGGCCGACCCGGGTCGGGGTCACGCCACCGCCCGGTGGCCCATGCGACGCGACGCCTGGGCCCCGGTCTCCATCACAGCCTGGACCATCGGCAGCGCCAGGTCGCCGAGGCGCTCGGCCGGGCCGGCGACGCTCACCGCCGCCACCACCGAACCGGTGGCATCCCGGATCGGCGCCGCGTAGCTGATCACGCCGACCTCGGACTCGTTGCGGTTCTCGGCGTAGCCCTGTCGGCGCACCTCGCGCAGCGCCTTGCGCAGCGCTTCGTGGTCGGTGATCGAGTGCTCGGTGACCGTGTTGAGTCGCCAGCCCCGCAGCAGGTGATCGAGGCGGGCCTGGGGGAGATGGGCGAGCAAGACCTTGCCGGTGGCGGTGCTGTGGGCCGAGTTGCGTCGCCCCACCTCGAGGAACATGCGCAGCGTGTGGGGGCTGTCGAGGCGTTCGATGTAGACGACCTCGCGCCCGTCGAGCACGGCGACCTGGACGGTCTCGCCGGTCCGGTTCCGCAGCTCGGTGAGCGGCGACAGCACCGCCTCGTGGAGGTCGTAGCGGCGGGGCACGGCGGCGGCCAGGTCGAAGGCGACCAGGCCCAGGCGGTAGCGCCCGCTCATCGGGTCCTGTTCGAGCATGCCCTCCTCACACAGGGTGGCCATCAGTCGGTGCACGGTCGACTTGCCCAGGTCGAGGGAACGGGCGAGGTCGCTGACCCCCCATTCCCGATGGGTCGTGGTGAACGACTTGAGCACTCGGACGGCGTTCGACACCGACGTGAGCGTTTGTGGACGGCTCGTCATGTGACGGACACTACATCCGCCGTTCCGCCTTGCGGGACACTTTCCCCGCATGCGGAACGCCAGCTGTAGCTTCCGTCACATATGGGAATCCTCCGATTGAGCCACGTGGACATCACGGTCCCGGATCTGGAGCTCGCCGCTGCGTACTACACGCAGGTGATCGGGATGACGATCACCGAGCGGACCGACGACCGGATCTTCTTCAAGTGCTGGGACGAGCGGGATCATCACTCCCTCGCCGTCCGCCTCCACCCCCGGGTCGGCATCGACCGCTTCTCGTTCAAGGTCGAGCACGACGCCGACCTCGAGCACTACGAGCGGCGGGTGACCGCGGCCGGTTGCACCGTCACCCGGATCTCGGCCGGCGACGAGGTCGGCCAGGGCGAGTCGCTGCGGTTCGACCTGCCGAGCGGCCACGAGATGGAGCTGGTGCGCGACGTGGCCAAGGTCGGCGGCGCCCTGCCCCTCCTCAACCCCAAGCCGCACCCCGAGCACCTGGTCGGGATCTCGCCGCCCCGCATGGATCACCTGTTGGTCCACGCCGAGGAGGTCGCCGAGGTCACCCGCTTCTTCCGTGAGGTCCTCGACTTCCGGCTCACCGAGCAGCTGCTCGACGGCGGCGGTCATCAGGTGATCGGCTTCCTCGAGCGCTCCCACAAGCCCCACGACATCGCCTTCGCCCAGGGCCCCAACGGCGGCCTGCACCACTTCTCGTTCTGGCTCGACGACTGGGACCACGTCCGCCGCTCGGCCGACATCCTGGCCGCCAACAACATCAGCATCGACATCGGCCCGACCCGCCACGGCATCACTCGCGGCAACACGATCTACTTCTTCGATCCGATGGGCACCCGCAACGAGGTGTTCACCGGCGGCTATCGGCCCGACCCCGACTTCCCGACCCTCACCTGGACCGACGACGCCGCCGGCCGGGCGATCTTCTACTACGAGGGCGTCATCAACGAGCGCTTCCAGACGGTGCACACATGAGCACCGAGACCTGCCCCGGCATCCTGCGCCTCAGCCACGCCAACGTGCGGGTGCCCGACCTCGAACTCGCCCTCGCCTACTACACCGAGGTCGTCGGCCTCATCGAGACCGGGCGCGAGGACGGCCGCGCTTACCTCAAGGCGTGGGACGAACACCAGCACCACTCGATCGTGCTCGAGTCGGCCAACACCTACGGCCTCGAGTCGCTCGCCTTCAAGGTGATGTCGCTGGCCGAGGTCGACCGCCTCGCTGCCGCCGTCGAAGCGACCGGCATCGCCGTCGAGCGGTTCGGGCCCGGCGAGGTCTGCATGGGCTCGGGCGACATCGCCCGCTTCACCGCCCCGTCGGGCCACGTGATCGAACTCGAACACGGCCAGCTCCAGGTGGGCAACGCCCTGCCGCTGGTCAACCCGCCGCCCAAGCCCGAGGGCCTGGTCGGCATGGCGCCGCCCCGGCTCGACCACATCTTCCTGATGTGCGAGGACGTCGACGGCGTCACCGCGTTCTTCCGTGACGTGCTCGAGTTCCGCCTGACCGAACAGATCGTGTCCGACGACGGCTACCAGCTCGCCACCTTCCTCGAGCGCACCCGCACGCCCCACGACATCGCCTTCATCACCGGCCCCAACGGCGGCTTCCACCACGTGGCCTTCTGGGTCGACGAGTGGAGCGACCTGCGCGACGGCGCCGACACCTGCGCCTACCACGGCATCACCGTCGACGCCGGGCCGACCCGCCACGGCGCCACCCGCGGCTGTGGCCTCTACTTCTTCGACCCCGCCGGCAACCGCAACGAGCTGTTCACCGGCGGCTACCTGTTCGATCCCGACGACGAGCCGACCACCTGGACCGAGGCCGAGATGGGACGCGCCATCTTCTCCTACCGGGGTCAGGTCGACCAACGATTCATGACGGTGCACTCATGACGACCGAGCCCACCGAACGCTACGACGCGCCCCTCTACCTGGCCCGCTTCAAGGCCCGCCAGGACGCCGCCCCGACCGACGAGGTCGCCGCCGGCGAGGACCCGACCCCGACCTACGTGAAGGCCTATCGGGCCCGCCAGAACGGCACGGCCGCTCCGGCGGCGACGGAGACCGAGTCGGCCGGGCCGCTGTGGCAGCGGGCCAGCCTCGAGGTGCAGCAGGCCCTCACCGAGGACAACCGCAACAAGGAGATCTCGCCGCCCACCGAGGCCCAGCGGACCCTGCGCAACGACGTGTACCTGATACGCCACGGCGAGACCCAGGGCTACTCGACCGACTCCGGCCTCACCCCCCAGGGGGCGATGCAGGCCTACACCTACGGCCACACCCTGGCCAAGCGGGCCAAGTCGGGCGAGACGATCGTGTTCCGTCACGCCGACACCAACCGGGCCCGCGAGACCGCCGAACAGATCCACCGGGGCCTCACCGTCGGCATCGCGTCCTACGAGAAGGACCTGAAGATCGTCGAGCCCGAGCCCATGGACGAGTTCCGCAACTTCCAGTTCGCGGCGCCCGACGGGCTCAAGGACGTGACCGCCGCGTTCCGTCAGTACTACGCCCAGGTCGAGGAGATCGAGCGCACCGTCAGCGGCGACCGGCCCCTGTGGCTGGTGGAGATGGACCGGTTCTGGCGCACCCAGCAGGGCGGCGGCGATCCGATCCAGCACTGGCTCACGATCCCGATGATCCACTTCGAGCCGCCGTCGATGGCGGTCCGCCGCTTCTGGGCCGGCATCAACCGGCTGTCGGCGGAGTTCCCGGGCGCACGCCTCGCGATCGCCACCCACTCCGGCTGCATCCGGGCCTTCGCCGTCGCGGCGCTGGGCTACGACCCGGGCGAGCCCTACAACACCGAACACGTCCGGGTGAAGCTCTACGACCGCGACAACGGCCGGGGCGACGCCTCGGTCGCCTACCGCAACCGGGTGCAGGACACCAAGGTCCCGACGATCACCGGCCTGCCGGCCTGGTCGGTCGTCGAGGACTGGGACGGGAGCGGCATCCAATGACCGAACAACGCAGGGGGAACGACGGTGTGCGACGCATGCCCGATCATCGACTGGGCCGCGGAGCTGCCCACCGTCCGCTCCTTCACCGCACGAAGGGTGTCTGACGCCATGGAAGAGTTCATCGTCTGGTACGACCGCTACGACCCGTCCAAGAAGGACCTGGTCGGCGGCAAGAACGCCAGCCTCGGCGAGATGATGCGGGCCGAGCTGCCCGTGCCGCCGGGGTTCGCCCTCACCACCGACGCCTACCAGCTGATCTGGCAGGACCAGTACCTCGTCGAACAGGTCAACGAGCTGCTGCGCTCGATCGACCACGACGACGTCGCCAAGAACCTCGAGACCTCCGAGCGCATCCGCCACCTGATCGAGGCCGAACCGGTGCCCGACCGCGTCGTCGACGAGCTCGGACAGGCCTACGACGCGCTGTCGAAGCACTGCGGTGTCGACGACGTGCCGGTCGCCGTGCGTTCGTCGGCCACCGCCGAGGACCTGCCCGACGCCAGCTTCGCCGGCCAGCAGGACACCTTCCTGTGGATCACCGGGCTGCCGTCGGTCATCGAACACGTGCGGCGCTGCTGGAGCTCGATCTTCACCGACCGGGCCCTCGCCTACCGCCACCAGATGGGCTACCTCCAGCACCAGATCGCCATGTCGGTGGCGGTGCAGAAGATGGTCGACCCCAAGGCGTCGGGCGTGGCGTTCACCCTCAACCCGACCAACGGCGACCGGTCGCAGGTGGCGGTCGACGCCTCGTGGGGCCTCGGCGAGGCCGTCGTGTCGGGCGAGGTGACGCCCGACAACTTCCTGGTCGACAAGGTGATCCACGAGATCGTGCACCGCAACGTGTCGTCGAAGGAGATCGAGTACCGCCTCAACCACGGGGTGGTCGAGAAGATGCCGGTGCCCGACGACCGCAAGGACCAGCCGAGCGTCACCGACGACGACCTGCGGGCGATCGCCCAGCTCGCCCGTCGTTCGGAGAAGCACTACGGCTGTCCGCAGGACGTCGAGTGGGCGATCGACCGTCATCTCCCCGAGGGGGAGAACGTCGTGATGTTGCAGTCACGACCCGAGACCGTCTGGTCGCAGCGGCCGGCCGCGGCGGTCACCAACGGCGGCGGAACCGGCGTGTCGTCGATCGTCTCGACACTGCTGTCGCCCCTCACCGGGGCCCAGGCCACGGCCTGAACCGAAGACTTTTCAACTACTCAGGGGGAGTAACCACACGATGAGCGAGAACCGTTTCCCGAGCCCGTTCGAGGTCGAGGCGCCGGAGGGCGTCGAGGGCTGGGAGGAGCTGTATCCCTACAGCGTCGTCTTCAGCGACGACCGCCGCGACTACGAGGAGAACCGCTTCTGGTTCTGGGACTCGATGCACTGGGGCTGGGCGATGACGCCGTGGGACTCGACGTTCCTCGAGATGGCGATCGCGTCGCTCAGCCAGTTCAACAGCCGCCACTACCGGATCCCGCCGGCCGACGGCATCGACTTCCGGGTGTTCTACGGCGTGCCCTACTTCTCGCCGGTGACGATCGAGGACGGCGCCCGCATCGAGAGCCGGGTGCCCGAGTTCATGGAGCGGGCCGGCCACTACTTCGCCAACTGGGACGGCCTCTACGAGAACTGGCTCGGCAAGATCAAGGCCAACATCGCCGACATCGAGTCGGTCGACTTCTCACCCCTGCCCGAGATGGAGGACATGGAGGTCATCACCTCCGGCTCGGCGATCGGTTCCGGCCATCGGCTCCAGGCCGAGTACCACCGGTTCAAGGACCTGTGCCTCAAGGTCTGGCAGTACCACTTCGAGTTCCTCAACCTCGGCTACGCCGCCTACCTCGACTTCTTCGGGTTCTGCAAGCAGGCGTTCCCCTCGATCCCCGACCTCGGCATCGCGAAGATGGTCGCCGGCATCGAGGTCGACCTGTTCCGCCCCAACGAGGAGCTGAAGGTCATCGCCCAGAAGGCGATCGACGCCGGCCTGGCCGACGTGTTCTCCAACCCCGACGACGTGCCCGGCATCCAGGCCGCCATCGCCGGCTCCGAGGTCGAGCGCTACTGGAACGAGGTGGAGGAGCCCTGGTTCAACTTCTCCAACGGCACCGGCTTCTACCACTACGACAAGACGTGGAAGAACAGCCCCGAGATCCCCTACGCCTTCATCCGCGACTACATCGAGAAGATCCAGGCCGGTGAGGACATCACCCGTCCGATCGACGAGATCACCGCCGAGCGCGACCGGGTCGTGTCGGAGTACGCCGACCTGCTCGCCACCGACGAGGACCGTCAGGCCTTCGAGGAGAAGCTCGGCCTCGCCCGCACCGTCTTCCCCTACGTCGAGAACCACAACTTCTACATCGAGCACTGGACGATGTCGGTGGTGTGGGACAAGCTCCGCCAGCTCGGCGACAACCTCGTCAAGGAGGGCGTGCTCTCCGAGACCGACGACGTGTTCTACATCCGTCGCGACGAGATGGACGAGGTCCTCTGGGACGTCTACTCGGCCTGGGCCGTCAACGCTCCCAACCGCGGCTCGGTCTACTGGCCGCCCCGCATCGAGCGTCGCCGGGACATCGTCGCCAAGCTCCGCGACTTCCAGCCGCCCAAGGCCCTCGGCGAGCCGCCGACCGTCGTCACCGAGCCCTTCACGATCATGCTGTGGGGCATCACCTCGGAGTCGATCTCGCAGTGGCTCGGCACCGAGGAGGGAGCGGACGGCCTCTCCGGCATGGCCGCCTCGCCCGGCGTGGCCGAGGGCAAGGCCCGCCTCGTCTTCAACCCCGAGGACATCGGCAAGGTCCAGGACGGCGAGATCCTCGTCGCCCCGATCACCGCCCCGTCGTGGGCCCCGGTCTTCCCCAAGATCCGAGCCTGCGTCACCGACATCGGCGGAATGATGAGCCACGCCGCCATCGTCTGTCGTGAGTACGGCGTGCCCGCCGTGACCGGCACCGGCTTCGGCAGCCGAGAGATCAAGGACGGCCAGATGCTCCGCGTCGACGGATCGAACGGCACCGTCGAAATCCTCGACTAGTTCCCCTCCGACACAGAAAGCAGCCCCTGATGCTGACCCAAGAGCAGAACGAAGAACTGACCCAGGTCGGTCCCGGCACCCCGATGGGGGCCGTGCTCCGCCACTACTGGTATCCCGTCTGCTTCACCCGTGAACTGTCGGAGTTCCCGGTGAAGAAGGTGCGGCTGCTCGGCGAGGACTTCGCCGTGTTCCGCACCGGCGAGGGCGACTACGGCATCGTGCACGAGCGCTGCCCGCACCGGGGTGCGTCGATGGCGTATGGCATCGTCGACAACGACGGACTGCGCTGCGGCTACCACGGCTGGAAGTTCGACACCGAGGGCACCCTCGTCGACATCTTGGCCGAGCCCGACTCGTCGGCGACGTTCCGCGACAAGTGCCGGATCGAGGCGGGCAAGGCCCAGGAGCTCGGCGGCATGGTGTGGGCCTACATCGGCGAGGGCCCGGCCCCCGAGCTGCCTCGCTACGAGGCCTACGTGATGGACGGCATCCGCGACATCGGCCACTCGATGCTGCCGTGCAACTGGCTCCAGATCATGGAGAACTCGGTCGACCCGTACCACGTCGAGGCCCTCCACGGCCGCTACTTCGAGTTCATCTCGGAGTGGGAGGGGTTCGAGATGCCGAGCGCCTTCAAGAACAAGCACGAGAAGGTCGCCTTCGACGTGTTCGACCACGGCATCATCAAGCGCCGCCTCCTCGTCGGTCAGAGCGAGGAGGACGACGATTGGAAGATCGGCCACCCCCTCGTCTTCCCCTACAAGATGTGGGTCGGCGGCAACGGCGTCTACCAGATGCAGATCCGGGTGCCGATCGACGACACGACGACGTGGGCGCTCTTCTACACGGTGCACGCCCCCGATGGCGTCGAGGCCTCGACCGAGGGCATCTGCGTCGATTACGAGTACGAGTGGCTCGACGAGAACGGTCGACACATCGTCGACTACATCGAGGGCCAGGACATCATGGCCTGGGTCACCCAGGGCCCCGTGGCCGATCGCACGATCGAGAACATCACCAAGAGCGACCTCGGCGTGGTGGCCTGTCGCAAGATGTTCCGCGATTGCGTGAAGGCCGTCGAGAACGGCGAGGACCCGGTGGCCGTGGTGCGCGAGCCCCACGACGTGATCGAGCTGCCGCTCGAACGCTCCAAGTTCGGGCGGGGTGCCGAGTTCGCCACCCAGTGGATCGATCGTGGCTCGATGCGGTACTCGCCCCAGGCCGACGACCTCAAGAAGCTCCACATCACCGCCGCCCAGGCCCGCGACGAGCAGGTGCAGCCCTAGTCATGCCGCTCCTCGAGATCGAACTCCGCGAGGGTCCTGACGACGCCACGCTCGCCGACCTGCTCGACCGGTCCGCTCGACGGTTCGCCGAACTGATCGAGGCCCCGATCGAGCGGGTCCGGGCGTCGCTGCGGGTGGTCCCGGCCAACCACTGGCTCGTGGCCGGCGGCAGCGAGGCCGAGCCGTATCCGCTGGTGCGCATGGAGTTCATGGAGGGCCGGAGCGAGGCGCTGATCCGCGAGATCATCCACGAGATGTCGGTGACGGCGGCCGACGTGCTCGGCGTCGACATCCAGCGAACCCGGGCCTACGTCACCACCTTCCCGCCCCAGTACTGGGCCATCGGCGGCATCCCAGCGTCGGAGGTCCGGGCGGCGGAGGTGGCGGCGCGAGCCGCCGCGGGCGGTTGAGCCTCCAGTCGGTCGGCATCGCCGTCCGGCTGCTCGACGCCGTCGCCTCGCTCGACGAGGCGGGCCCGTCCGAGCTCGCCCGACGACTCGGGGTAGCCAAGAGCACGGCCCACCGCACCTGCGGGGTCCTGGCCGATGCCGGCCTGCTCCGACGGATCGACGGCGGCCGCTACCGGCTCGGGCTCCGACTGGTCGACCTCGGGGCGCGGGCGGCCCACGCCACCGACGTCGGCGATCACGCCCTCGGCTCGCTGGCCCGGCTGCGGGCCGAGTCGGGGGAGACCGTGCAGGTCGGCGTGGCCGACGGCGCCGAGGTGGTCTACGTCGAACGGGTCGAGGGCCTCCGGGCGTTGCGGGTCGCCGCCGACGACCGCCGCCGGGGCCCCGTGCACCGCTCGAGCGTCGGGAAGGTCCTCGCCGCGTTCGTGCCCGGCGTGCTCGAGGCGCGCCTCGCCGCAGGGCTGCCGCCGTCGACCGGTTACACGATCGCCGTGCCCGAACTGTTCCGGGCAGAGGTCGACGCCGTGGCGCGTCGCGGCTGGGCCCGCTCGATCGACGAGACCGAGCTCGGCATGAGCTCGCTTGCCGTCCCGGTGCGCTCCGGCGAGGCGCTCGACGCCCCGGTCACGGCCGCCATCTCGATGGTCGGGCCGACCCCGCGCATCGTCGGCGAACACGAGCGTCGCAACCTCGCCGCCCTCCACCGGGCGGCCTGCGAGGTCGGCGCCGCGATCGGGCAGGGGAAGTACTCGTTCACTTCACAGCCGCCTCGTTCTCGATCAGGTCGGCCAAGAGCCGTCGGGCCCGGAGCGGGCCCTGGTCGATCGTCAGCATCACCGGCTTGAGCGAGTCCTTGCCGCCGGCCCGCTCGTAGGCGGCCTGCTGGGCCTCGACCATCGGGCGGTCCTGCTCCTCGAAGGCGAACCGGCGCAGCCGGCTCAGGGTCTCCGACACCTCGTCGTCGGCGACCGGCGGCACGTTGCCGAGCTGCACCGCGCAGATGTGATAGCGAACGGTGCGCTCGTCGATCGGGGTCAGCAGGTGCGAGCCGATCACGATCAGGCCGTCCTCGCGTGTCGATCCCGGCGGGGTGACGCCGGCGTGGTTGCGGAGGTAGCCCGGTGCGTTCCACCGCATCTCGGCCCAGGTGTCCACCGGCTCGCCGTCGTTGCGGAACATCAGGTCGAACATGTGGGGCGGTGCCACGTCGCGCGACGTGCGGGTGACGTACAGCGTCGTCACGCCCGATGGCTCGTCGACCTCGGTGATCTCGACCTCGGCGTCGATCATGCCCTCGTGGCCGAGCAGGCCGTCGTGGAGGAAATTGATGTGGCTGAGATCGAGCAGGTTGTCGGTCATCAGCTCGTAGTCGACCTCGAGGTCCATCCAGTCACGCTTGGAGAACGTGCCCGGCGCCCCGTCGTCGAGGTGGGAGAAGTCGGGGATCGTCGCCGGGTCGGCGGCCTCGGGCGAGCCCATCCACACCCAGACGAGGGTGTGGCGCTCCACCACCGGGTAGCCCCGGAGGTGGAGCTGGGGCGTGATCCGCCCGGCGCCGTGGGGGTTGTGCACGCACTGGCCGGCGTCGTCGAAGCGCAGCCCGTGATAGGCGCACTCGAGGTGGTCGCCGCACACCTTGCCGGCCGACAGCGGTACGAAGCGGTGGGCGCACTGGTCGGGCACCGCGGCGACGCTGCCGTCGGCCTTGCGGAACAGGGCGAGCAGCTCGCCGCAGATCTGGCGCTGCACGACCGACGCCGGCTCGAGATCGTCGGCCCACATCGCCACGTACCAGGTGTTCTTCAGGAACGGCATGGCGGCAGTGAAGCCGACGATCCCGCCGGCGACCAGCGACCCGTTCGCCGGGAGCGAACGGGTCAGCCCTCCTGGAGGACGGCGCTGATCTCGAAGGTGAGGGTGATCTTGTCGCTCACGAGCACGCCGCCGGCCTCGAGGGCGGCGTTCCAGGTGAGGCCCCAGTCCTTGCGGTTGACGGTGGCCGAGCCCTCGAGACCGATGCGGGTCTGGCCCCACGGGTCGACGGCGGTGCCGGTCAGCTCGAGGTCGAACGTGACGGGGTTGGTGACGTCCTTGATCGTCAGGTCGCCGGTGACCTGGTACTCCTCGGCCGACGACTGCTCGATGCCGGTGCTGCCGAACGTGATCGTCGGGTACTGCTCGACGTGGAAGAAGTCCTCGCCCTTGAGGTGGCCGTCGCGGTCCTCGGAGCGGGTGTCGATGCTGGCCGTCTGGATCGTCACCTGGAGCGACGAGGCGGACGGGTCGCCGTCGAAGGTGCCCGATCCCTCGAGCTCGTTGAAAGCGCCGCGGACCTTGGAGATCATCGCGTGGCGGGCGGTGAAGCCGACGGTCGAGTGGCTCGGGTCGATGGCGTAGGTGCCGTTCTTGATGGCGGGGGCGGTGCTGCCGGGGGTGGCGGTGGTCATGGGGAACTCCGATGCTTCGAGAGCGGGTTGGTTGATCTGTCATCAACCCTATTCCCCAAAGGTGAGATGTCAACCAAACAATCCGCGTACACTTGTCACATGGCCGAACCAAGGTGGCTGGACGAGACCGAACTGCGGGCCTGGCGAGGGCTGCAGTTGATGCAGATGCAGGTGGAGGGCGAACTGGCCCGCCGCCTCGCCGCCGACAGCGAGCTGTCGTACCCCGACTACGTCGTGCTGGCCGCGCTGGGTGATCACCCCGACGCCCGGATGCGGCAGTTCGAGTTGGGCGAGTGGCTCGGCTGGGAGAAGAGCCGGCTCTCACACCACATCACCCGCATGGTCAAGCGGGACCTCGTGGCGAAGGAGCGCTGCCCGTCGGATCGGCGCGGCAGTTTCGTGGTGATCACCCCGGAGGGCCAGGTCGCGATCGAGCAGGCCGCGCCCGGCCACGTCGAGGCCGTCCGTGAACTGTTCCTCGACCACGTCACCCGTGACCAACTCGCCGCCCTCGGCGACCTGACCGAGTCGGTGCTGGCGACGATGAAGCCTCCGCCCTGCGACGAGTAGCGGGGTCGACGGCCCGCGTCAGTCGACCCACTCCACGCCGAGCGAGACGAGCTTCTCTCGCAGGCCGTAGAAGTCGAGGCCGAGCTCGCCGGCCTCGAGTCGGGCCCGGGTGCCGGCCTCCTTGTCGAGCCGCGCCAGCGACTGCTCGAGGGCCCAGTCGGCCTCGTCGCGGGCGACCACGACCACGCCGTCGTCGTCGGCGGTGATCACGTCGCCAGGCTCGATCGTGATGCCGCCGATCGTCACCGGCACGTTGACCGACCCCGGCGTGTTCTTGACCGTGCCCTGGCACGACACGTGGCGGGCCCACACCGGGAACCCCATCTCCCGCAGGTCGGCGGTGTCACGCACGCCGGCGTCGATCACCAGGCCCCGAACGCCACGCGTCATCAGGGCCGTGGCCAGAAGGTCGCCGAACATGCCGTGGGTGGATGGAGCCGTCGTGGTGACGACGAGGATGTCGCCAGGCTGGCAGACCTCGATGGCGGCATGGATCATGATGTTGTCGCCGGGGTGGCTCAGCACGGTCACGGCCGAGCCGGCGACGCGGGCGCCCTGCTGGATGGGGGAGAGCACCGGGTCGACCGAACCTCGGCGGCCGATCGCCTCGTGCACGGTCGCCGTGCCGATCGGAGCGAGGGCATCGACCGTCGCGGCGTCGGCCCGGGGGATGGAGCGGCGGACGATGTGGCGGGGTCCGGTCATCGGGATACCTCCAGCCGTGGGAACACGGCCCTGATGTTGTCGTGGAAGATGGCGGAGCGCTGGGCGTCGCTGATGTCGGCGCCGTCGATGTAGCGCTTGGTGTCGTCGTAGTAGTGGCCGGTCTCGGGGTCGACACCCCGCACGGCGCCGACCATCTCCGAGGCGAACACGATCCGGTCGGTCGGCACCACGTCGAGGAGGAGGTCGATGCCGGGCTGGTGGTAGACGCAGGTGTCGAACCAGATGTGGGACATGGTGGCCTCGAAGTCCCACCCCTTGTCGGCGGCCATGCCGACGAAGCGGCCCCAGTGGTAGGGAATCGCGCCGCCTCCGTGGGGGATGATCCAACGCAGGTTCTCGAAGTCGTTCATGAAGCCCGACGACAGGGCCTGGTTGAAGGCGGTGGTGTCGGCGCCCAGGTAGTGGGAGCCGGTCGAGAAGAAGTGGTCGTTGCACGATGCCGACACGTGGATCATCCCCGGCACGTCGAGCTCGCACATCTTCTCCCACAGCGGCCACCAGTAGCGGTCCCACAGGGGTGGGCCGTTCCAGTGGCCGCCGGAGGGGTCGGGGTTGACGTTGCACCCGATGAAGCCGAGCTCGGTGACGCACCGCTCGAGTTCGGTGACCGACGCGTCGATCGAGGTGCCCGGCGACTGGGGGAGTTGGCAGACCGGGGCGAAGTTGTCGGGGAACAGGTCGCACACCCGGCGGATCAGATCGTTCTGCTGCTGGCTCCAGAACCGCGAGGTGTGCTCGTTGCCCACGTGATGGGCCATCCACGACGCCCGAGGTGAGAAGATCGTGAGATCGGCCCCGCGCTCACGTTGCAGGCGCAACTGGTTCTGTTCGATCGACTCGACGATCTCGTCGTCGCTCACCTCCATCGAACCGAGCTCGCCGACGTGGTCGGGATCGGCGGCGACGGCCGCCTGCTGGGCGTCTCGCCAGGCGCCTACACCGGGGGGTGTGGTGGTGTAATGCCCGTGGCAATCGATGATCATTCGAACCCTTCGGAGATTGTCGACAATCTTGCGTACAGTCTGTCATACTCGTCCACACGCAACCAGGAGCGAGGGTATGAAAACCAAGGTGGCCATCATCGGCGCTGGCCCCGCAGGCACCGCACTCGGGCTGCGACTCCAGCAGGCCGGGATCGACTGTGTGGTGCTCGAGCGGCAGAGCCGTGAGTACGTCCTCAGCCGCATCCGGGCCGGCATCCTCGAGTGGGAGAGCGTCCAGTTCCTCGAGCAGCTCGAGGTGTCGACCCGGATGCACGCCGAGGGGCATCGCCACGACACGATCAAGCTGGGCTGGCAGGCCACCAAGGTGCTCGAGCTCGACATGCGAGCCCTCGCCGGCAAGCCGATGATGGCGTACGGCCAGACCCAGGTGCAGGAGGATCTCTACGCCGCCGCCGACGAGCGGGGCCTTCCGATCGTGTTCGAGGCCGGGGACGTCGAGCTGCACGACGTCCTCGGCTCTCCCTCGGTCACCTACACGGTGCCCGGCGGCGACCAACAGCGCGTCGAGTGTGACGTCATCGCCGGCTGCGACGGCTTCCACGGCGCCAGCCGCGCCGCGGTGCCCGAGTCGGCCCGCACCGAGTACCTCAAGGCCTACCCCTTCGGCTGGCTCGGCATCCTGTCGGAGACCCCGCCCCTGCCGGCCCTGATCTACGCCAACTCCGAGCAGGGGTTCGCCCTCGCCTCGCAGCGCAACCCGATGCTGAGCCGGTACTACGTCCAGTGCCCACTGACCGACTCGGTCGACGAGTGGTCCGACGATCGGTTCTGGAGCGAGCTGCTGGCTCGGCTCCCCGCCTCGGAGGTCGAGGACCTCGTGACCGGCCCCTCGATCGAGAAGTCGATCGCCCCGTTGCGGTCGTTCGTGGTCGAGCCGATGCAGTGGGGCAACCTCTACCTCGCCGGCGACGCCGCCCACATCGTGCCGCCCACCGGGGCCAAGGGTCTCAACCTCGCCCTCAGCGACGTCTACTACCTGTCCGAGGCGATCATCGCCGATGACCGGGGCGACGCCGACGGTCTGGCCAGCTACTCGGCCCGGGCCCTGCCCCGCGTGTGGGGGTCGGTGCGGTTCTCGTGGTGGATGACGATGCTGCTCCACCGCTTCCCCGACCAGACGCCGTTCGAGCAGAAGGCGCAGGAGAAGGACCTCGACTACCTGGCCGCCTCGGCCGCCGCCCAGACGTCGCTCGCCGAGCAGTACGTCGGCCTGCCGTTCTAGGAAGTTGGAGACACCATGGCCCTCGATCGCCCCTACCTCGACATCCCCGGCACGACGATCTTCGACACCGAGCAGTCCCGCAAGGGCTACTGGCTCAACCAGTTCTGCATGACGCTGATGAAGCCCGAGAACCGTGAGCGGTTCCTGGCCGACGAGCGGGCCTACCTCGACGAGTGGGACATGAGCGAGGAGCAGAAGCAGGGGGTGATCGACCGCGACTTCAACCGGCTGATCGCCTTGGGCGGCAACATCTACTTCCTGGCTCGCGTCGGCGCGACCGACGGCAAGAGCTACCTGCAGATCGTGTCGTCGATGACCGACCTCGGCGAGGACGACTACCGCGACATGATGCTCGACGGCGGCCGCTCGATCGAGGGCAACCGCTACACCCACGAATGGGAGGGCCAGGCATGAGCGCACATGTCTCGGCGTCGGTCTACACCTCGCACGTGCCCGCCATCGGCGTGGCCATGGACCTCGACAAGACCGGCGAGGACTACTGGAAGCCATTGTTCGCCGGCTACGAGCACTCCCGCCGGTGGATCGCCGACAACACCCCGGACGCCATCGTGCTGGTCTACAACGACCACGCCACCCACTTCGGTCTCGACCTCATCCCGACGTTCGCGGTCGGCACCGCCGAGTCGTTCCCGGTGGCCGACGAGGGCTGGGGCCCCCGCCCGGTGCCCGACGTTCCCGGCCACGCACCCCTGGCCGCCCACCTCGTTCACTCGGTCATCCAACAGGACTTCGACCTGACGATCTGCAACGAACTCAAGGTCGACCACGGTCTCACCGTGCCGTTGAGCTTGATGTTCGGGCAGCCCGACGCGTGGCCGTGCCCGGTGATCCCGGTCGCCGTCAACGTCGTGCAGTACCCGGTGCCCTCCGGTCGTCGCTGCCTCGAACTCGGCAAGGCGATCCGTCGGGCCATCGAGAGCTACGACGACGACCTCGACGTGCAGGTCTGGGGCACCGGCGGCATGAGCCACCAGCTCCAGGGCGCCCGGGCCGGCCTGATCAACGCCGAGTGGGACAACGCGTTCCTCGACCGCCTGATCGACGACCCCGAGGGCCTCGCCGACATGCCCCACGTCGACTACGTCCGCGAGGCCGGCTCCGAGGGCGTCGAGCTCGTGATGTGGCTCATTGCCCGCGGGGCCATGAGCGACTGTGCCATGGGCCCCGCCCCGACCCTCAACCATCGCTTCTACCACGTGCCCGCCTCCAACACGGCGGTGGGTCACCTCATCCTGGAGGAATCCCCTTGACGCTCCGTATCGCACTCGCCGGCGCCGGCGCTTTCGGGGAGAAGCACCTCGACGGCCTGGCCAGGATCGACGACGTCGAAGTGGTCTCTCTCGTCGGCCGCACGCTCGAGAAGACCAAGCAGGTCGCCGACAAGTACGGCATCGGCCACGTGACCACCGAGCTCGACGACAGCCTCGCCCTCGACGAGGTCGACGCCGTCATCCTGTGCACCCCCACCCAGATGCACGCCGAGCAGACGATCGCGTGTCTCGAGGCCGGCAAGCACGTCGAAGTCGAGATCCCCCTTGCTGATTCGCTCGCCGATGCCAGGGCCGTCGTCGACAAAGCCGCCGAGACCGGCCTGGTCGCCATGTGTGGTCACACCCGCCGCTTCAACCCGTCGCACCAGTGGGTCCACAACAAGATCGTCGCCGGCGAGTTCAACATCCAGCACATGGACGTGCAGACGTTCTTCTTCCGCCGCACCAACACCAACGCCAAGGGCGAGCCCCGCAGCTGGACCGATCACCTGCTGTGGCACCACGCCGCCCACACCGTCGACCTGTTCGCCTACCAGGTGGGCGCCCCGATCGTGGAAGCCCACGTGATGGAGGGTCCTCATCACCCCGACCTCGGCATCGCCATGGACATGTCGATCCAACTCAAGGCCGAGACCGGGGCGCTGTGCACCCTGGCGCTGTCATTCAACAACGACGGCCCGCTCGGCACGTTCTTCCGCTACATCGGCGACACCGGCACCTACCTCGCCCGCTACGACGACCTGGTCACCGGCCGCGATGAGCCGATCGACGTCAGCAACGTCGACGTGTCGATGAACGGCATCGAGCTCCAGGACCGCGAGTTCGTGGCCGCCATCCGCGAGGGGCGCGAGCCCAACTCGAGCGTCGCCCAGGTGCTCAACTGCTACGAGGTGCTGGGCTCGCTGGAGGAGCAGCTCGCATCGAGCTGAGCATGCGCACCAGGATCGGCGACCGGTCGCCCGAGGCGTCGGCCGTGCGGTAGACCCCGCACAGGTCGACGCTCGGCGCCGGTCGGCCCGCCTCGGCCCGCAACGGCCGGTAGGCCACGCCCGGGATCCCGACCTTGGTGGCCGAATGCGGCGCCAGGCAGGCGCCCGTCCCGGAGCCGACGAGCACGAGGCCGTGTACGACGTCGGCCACCTCGGCGACCACGCGGGGTTCGAAGCCGGCGCCACGACACATCGCCGTCACCCGGTCGATGAAACTCGGTCGGATGCCGGTCGGGAACGCGATGAGCGGCTCGCCCTCCAGGTCGGCGAGGGCCACGTCGTCGCCGGCCGCCAACGGGTGCCCCTCGGGCAGGGCGGCGTAGAGCGGCTCCGACACCAACACCTCCGACGTGATGCCCGGCATCGGCTGCATCAGGCGGTTGAACGCCAGGTCGATGCGGCCCGACACGAGGGCGTCGAGCTGCTCCTCCTTGGTCATCGTGTGGAGCACGATCTCGACCTCGGGGTGCTCCCGGCGAAACGACGCCAACAGCAGCGGGATGGCGTGGAAGATGCCGGTCCCGAACAGGGCGACGTCGATCCGGCCCGCCGTGCCCTGGGCGGCGTCGCGGGCCCGGCGGCCAGCGTCGTCGGCCAGGTCGAGGATGCGGCGAGCCTCGGCGAGGAACACCGAGCCGGCGGTCGTCAGCGTCACGCCGCGGGGCGTCCGGTCGAACAGGCGGGCGTCGAGCTCGTCCTCGAGCTGGCGGATCTGGCGGCTGAGCGGCGGTTGCGACATGTGGAGACGAGCCGCCGCCCGTCCGACGTGCTGCTCCTCGGCCACGGTGACGAAGTAGCGGAGGTGGCGCAGTTCCATGCAGTGAACCTACTCCCGGTCAGCAGCCTGATACCCGTGGGGTATCGCATGGCGGGACAGGAAGTATTGGATCGGCCACCGGCGCCACCCACAGAATCGAACGGTGACCTACGACCTGATCTCGCCCGTCGACGGTTCCGTCACCGGCACGATGACCGAGGCCGGCGCCGCGGAGGTCGACGCCGCCGTCGGCAACGCCCGGGCCGCCCTCGCCGGACCGTGGGGCCAGCTCTCGGCCCCGGCCCGAGCCGACGCCCTGCGCGCGGTGGCCGACGGCATCCGGGCCCGCTTCGACGAGTTCGTCGAGGCCGAGATGCTCGACACCGGCCAGCCCCGCCACGTGATGGAGAAGGCGTTCGTGCCCCGGGGCGCCGCCAACTTCGAGTTCTTCGCCGACCTGACCAAGAACGTGCCGACCGAGTCGTTCGAGACCGTCGGCCCCCACGGCGAGCGTGCCCTCAACTACGCCGTCCGCCGGCCCAAGGGCGTGATCGGCGTGATCTGCCCGTGGAACGCCCCGTTCCTGCTGATGACCTGGAAGGTGGCGCCCGCCCTGGCGTGCGGCAACGCCGTCGTGGTCAAGCCGTCGGAACAGACGCCTCGCACGGCGACCCTGTTGGTCGAGGTGATCGACAAGGCCTTCGCCGACATCGGCGTGCCGGGCGGCGTCTACAACGTCGTGCACGGGTTCGGGCCCGGCTCGGCCGGCGAGGCCCTCACCACCCATCCCGACGTCGACGCGATCACCTTCACTGGCGAGACCGTCACCGGGACCGCGATCATGAAGGCGGCAGCCGAAGGCGTGCGCGATGTGTCGTTCGAACTCGGCGGCAAGAACGCTGCGGTCGTGTTCGCCGATGCCGACCTCGACGACGCCGTCGACGGCGTGTTCCGGTCCGGCTTCCTCAACACCGGCCAGGTCTGCCTCGGGACCGAGCGGGTCTTCGTCGAGCGGCCCGTGTTCGAGGAGTTCCGCGACCGCCTCGTCGCCCGCTGCGAGGCCGTCCGCTACGGCCGCCCGACCGACCCCGAGACGACCTATGGCCCGCTGATCAGTCACGAACACCGCGACAAGGTCCTCGGCTACTACCGGGCCGCCGTCGAGGCCGGTGCCACCGTCGTCACCGGCGGCGGGGTCCCCGATCTGCCGATCGAGCTGGCGGGCGGTGCCTGGGTCGAACCGACGATCTGGACCGATGCCCCCGACGACGCCTCGATCCTCCACGAGGAGATCTTCGGCCCGTGCGTCCATCTGACGCCCTTCGACGACGAAGCCGCCGTGATCGACGCCGTCAACGCCACCCCCTATGGCCTCGCCACCTCGGTGTGGACCACCGACCTGTCGACGGCGCACCGGGTGGCCGGGGCGATCGACGTCGGCATCGCCTGGATCAACAGCTGGTTCCTCCGCGACCTGCGCACCCCGTTCGGCGGCGCCGGCCAGTCGGGCATCGGCCGCGAGGGCGGGGTGCACGGCCTGGAGTTCTACACCGAGACCAAGAACGTGTGCGTGCAGCTGTGAGCGGGCCGTCCCACCTCGGCGCCCTCGCCGACGAGTTGTACGCGGCGTGGCGCTCCCGCACGGCGGTGCCGCCGCTGCGGTCCCGGTCGGATCTCCCGGCGCCCCTCACCCTGGCCGACGCCTACGGCATCCAGCAGCGCTTCGTCGACGCTCGGCTCGCCGCCGGTGAGACCGTCGTCGGTAAGAAGGTCGGCGCCACCTCCAAGGCCGTGCAGGACCTGCTCGGCGTCGACCGGCCCGACTTCGGGCAGCTGCTGTCGGGCATGCGGGTCGCCGACGGCGGCGTGATCGACCTCGACCGCCTCGTCCAGCCCCGGGCCGAGGCCGAACTGGCCTTCGTACTCAAGGCCGACCTGGTCGGGCCCGGCATCACGGCCGCCGACGTCCTGGTCGCCACCGACCACGTCGCGCCGTGCATCGAGATCGTCGACTCCCGCATCGAGCACTGGGACATCGGGATCGTCGACACGGTCGCCGACAACGCCAGCTGCGGCGAGTTCGTGATCGGCGAGGCGACCGCCGACCCGCTCGACGTGGACCTGACGATGGCGGGCATGATCGTGGAGGTCGACGGCGAGATCGTCACCACCGGGTGCGGCGCCGCCGTCCTCGGCGGGCCGGCCAACGCGATCGCCTGGTTGGCCAACACCCTCGGCGAACTCGGGCTGCCGTTCCGGGCCGGCGAGGTGATCCTGTCGGGCTCCCAGTCGGTGTTGGTCGACGTCGAGGCCGGCAACGAACTCCGCTGCACGATCGGCGGCCTCGGCTCGTGCTCGGTCCGCTTCACCCGGGAGGGCACCTCGTGAGCACCACGATCGCCGACACGCTGTTCGAGGCCCAGACCGCCGGGCGGGCGGTGCCGATGTTCGCCGACCTGGCCGACGTCGCCGCGGCCTACGCCGTGCAGGGCGAGCTCCTCGACCGCTACCGGGCCGCCGGGCAGCGACTGGTCGGCTGGAAGGCCGGGCTCACGTCCAAGGCCAAGATGCAGCAGATGGGCGTCGACGAGCCGACGATCGGGTTCCTGACCGACGCCATGGCGGTGCCCGAGCAGACGACGGTCACCGTCGCCGACCTCGTCCACCCTCGGGTCGAGTGCGAGGTCGCCTTCGTGCTCGGCCGCGACCTCCCGGCCGATGGTTGCACCGTCGACGACGTCGTGGCGGCCACCGCCTTCGTCGTCCCGGCGATCGAGATCATCGACTCGCGCTACGAGAACTTCTCGTTCGACCTGCCCAACGTGATCGCCGACAACTCCTCGTCGTCCCGCTTCGTCCTCGGCGGACGAGGCGTGAAGCTCGACGATCTCCGCGACCGGACCACGCTCGGCGTGGCGATCCTGCGCAACGGCCACGTCGAGACCACCGGGGCCAGCGCCGCCGTGCTCGGTGACCCGGCAGCCGGCGTCGCCACCGTCGCCACGATCGCCGGCGGCCTCGGCCATCGCCTGACCGCCGGGCAGGTCGTGCTGTCGGGCGGCATCACCGCCGCCATCGCCGTCGACCCCGGCGACAACGTCGAAGCCCGCTTCCAGACCCTCGGCACGCTCGGCGTGCGGTTCGAGTGACGTCGGACCGAAGGAGAACCTCGTGACCAAGAAGATCAACTGCGCCCTGATCGGGTCGGGCAACATCGGCACCGACCTGATCTACAAGCTGCGCCGGACCGAGCACCTCGAACCGGTGTGGATGGTCGGCATCGACCCCGACTCCCAGGGCCTCGCCATCGCCGCCGACCTGGGGCTCAAGACGACGTCCGACGGCATCGACGGTCTGTTGCCCCACCTCGAGGCCGACGACATCAAGATCGCCTTCGACGCCACCAGCGCCTACGTGCATCCCCGTCACGATGAGCTGCTGCAGGCGGCGGGCGTGAAGGTGATCGATCTGACCCCGGCCGGGCTCGGGCCGCTGTGCGTGCCGTCGCTCAACCTGGCCGAGCAGATCGCCCTGGGCGCTCCCAACATGAACATGATCTCGTGTGCCGGGCAGGCGACGATCCCGATGGTCGGGGCGATCAGCCGGGTGCAGTCGGTCGAGTACGCCGAGATCATCGCCTCGCTGGCGTCGAAGTCGATCGGCCCGGGCACCCGCAAGAACCTCGACGAGTTCGTCGACACGACCTCCCGTGCGCTGGAGACGGTGGGCGGCGCCAAGAAGGGCAAGGCGGTGGCGGTGGTCAACCCGGCCGAGCCGCCGATCATCATGCGCGACACGATCCACGTCGAGACGACCGACGAACCCGACCGGGAGGCGATCGACGCCGCCGTGGTGGCGATGATCGCCGAGGTCCAGACGTACGTGCCCGGCTACAAGCTGGTCAACGGGCCGGTGTACGACGGCCACTTCGTGTCGGTGTTCCTCGAGATCGCCGGCCTCGGTGACTTCCTGCCGACGTATGCCGGCAATCTCGACATCATGACCGCGGCCGCCGCCCGAACCGCCGACCTGGTGGCCGCCGACATGCTCGTGACCGGGGGTGTGCAGTGAGTAGCGCCCTGGAAGGTCGAGAGGTCCTCGTCCACGACATGTGCCTGCGCGACGGCATGCACGCCATGCGTCACCAGCTCACCCTCGACCAGATGACGACGCTGGCGGCGGCGATGGACGACGCCGGTGTGCGCCTCATGCAGGTCACCCACGGCGACGGCCTCGGCGGCTCGTCGCGCAACTACGGCTTCGGGCTCCACACCAACGAGGAGTACATCGGCGCGGTGGCCGAGGTGCTCACCAACGCCGAGGTGTCGGTGCTGCTGGTGCCCGGCCTCGGTCGCATGGTCGAGCTGAAGGCCGCCTACGACGTCGGCGCCCGCAGCGTGCACGTGGCCACCCACTGCACGGAGGCCGACGTGTCGCCCCAGCACATCGCCTTCGCCCGCGACCTCGGCATGGACACGACCGGCTTCCTGATGATGGCCCACATGAACTCGCCCGAGGGGCTCCTCGCCGAGGCGAAGATCATGGAGGCGGCCGGCGCCCAGACCATCTACATCACCGACTCCGCCGGCTACCTCCTGCCCGACGACGTGACCGCCCGCATCGAGATCCTGCGGGCCGAACTCGATCCGGCGACCGAGATCGGCTTCCACGGCCACCACAACCTGTCGCTCGGGGTCGCCAACTCGATCGCCGCCGTGGCGGCCGGGGCGTCGCGCATCGACGCGTCGGTGGCCGGCATGGGCGCCGGGGCGGGCAACACCCCGCTCGAGGTATTCGTCGCGGTGGCCAACCGGATGGGGATCGTGACCGGGATCGACCTGTTCAAGATCCAGGACGTGGCGGAAGACATCGTCGTGCCGATGATGGGGGAGCCGGTGCGCGTCGATCGTGACTCGCTCACGATCGGGTATGCCGGCTGCTACTCGACATTCCTGCTGTTCGCCCGGCGGGCGGCCGAGCGCTACGGCATCGATGGCCGCGAACTCCTGGTGAAGCTGGGGGAGAAGGGCATGATCGCCGGCCAGGAGGACATGATCGAGGACATCGCCCTCACCATGGCCAAAGAGCAGGGCCTCTACACCGACGCGGCGTCCGCGCTTGCGGGAGCGGGCGCATGAGTGACCGCGAGGTCGCCGTCGTCGTCGGCGCGTCGGGAGCGTTCGGCACCGTCATCGTCGACCGGCTCGTCGCTGCCGAACTCGACGTGATCGCGGTCGCCCGGACCGAGGCTGCGCTCGGCGATCTGGCGGCGACCCACCCCGGCCGGGTCGAGGCCTGCGCCGCCGATCTGACCGACGACGCGGCGCAAGCGGTGCTCGCCGAAGCGGTCGGGGAGCGGACCGTGCGCATGGTCGTGCACGGCCCCGGCGTGGCGGTGGCGGGCGGGATCGCCGACGCCCCGGTCGAGGCGTTGATCGACGCGGTCGACATCAAGGTGGGTGGCCTGGTCCGCCTGGTGCGGGCGACGGTCGATCGCATGGTCGAGCACTCCCGCATCGTGGCGATCGCCGGCCACTACGGCCTCGAGCCGTCGCCGTACGCGGCGTCGGCCGGCATCGCCAACGCGGCGGTGTTCAGCGCTGTTCGTCAGCTCTCGATGGTCTACGGCGAGCGTGGCATCACCGCCCACACCCTCGCCCCGGGACCGGCCGACACCGAGCGGCTCCGTCGAGTCGCTGCCGACCGCGCCGAGCGCGAGGGCATCACGGTCGACGAGGTGCTCGACGACATGCGCGCCGAATCGTCGATCCGCGCGTTGAGCACACCCGAGCAGGTCGCCTGGGCGGTCGCGATGTTGTTGGCGCCGGAGGCTTCGGCGATGACCGGCTCGACCGTGATGCTCGAGTCGGGCCGCCGCAAGGGCTTGCCGTAACTCAGGCGATCCCGAGTGTCTCCATCAGGGTCTTCCACTGGTGGCACTTGCGACACTTGGGTTCGGCGTTGTCGGTGGTCGTCGGCCCGCCTCGACTGTCGGGTGTGACGTGGTCGATCTCGCAATCGACCGACGGGGCATCGCATCCCGGCTCGGTGCAGTTCGGGTGGCGGATCTGGGTCAGCACCCGGTCGAGACCGACGAAGCCCCGAGACTTGCGAGAGCCCTTCGTCGTCGGTCCGTCGTAGAGCACCCGGCGGATGTGGCCGGCGAGCGCCATGCGGAAGGCGATGATCGGAGCGATCCGGTGCCCCCGGAGCGACCGTGACGCGAACGTCTCGGCCGCCTTCGCCGCCTCCCGGGGCGTCATCTTGGGCCGGTCGGCGCTCTCGCCTTCGAGGTCGTCGAGCCAGGCGTCGGCCTCCCGGAGGAAGGTGTCGTGGTCCATCACGACGTCGACGACGAACGAACCCGTCGGGTCGAGCTCGGCGGCGCCGGCTCGCACGAGATCGAGCAGGGCGTCGTGGCGGCGCTGGCGATCGTTGCGGGAACAGAGGCTCCAGCAGGCGTCGTCGCCGTGGGCGGCGCGGAGGTCAGCCCAGTCGCGATCCTTCAACACCTTGGCCCGCTGCGCGATGGCGGCGTCGAAGATTGCCCGAGCTTCCGGGGTGGTCGTGAGGCCGTAGTCGACCGTGTCGCCCAGGTCGACCGAGTCGAGCCCCCGCTTGTTGTGGGCTCGGAGGGCGGCATCGGCGGGGTCGGTGTCGTCCATCAGCTCGAGGAGTGCCGTGAGTCGCCGGTCGAACTCGGGCCACTCGAGGGTGCGTGCCCACTCGCAGATCGTGGACTCGGCGGCGATGACCGTCGTTCGGTCGTCGTTGAAGGCGGTAGCGATCCGGCGGAGGTGATGGGTGCCGATCGCCCCGCCGAGCAGGGCGTCGGTCACCTCGGGAAGCTCGGCCAGGCGTCGGCCGTCGGCCACGACCCGGCCGGCAGTCCGCGTCGCACTCCGGGTGCGGGCGGCCAGCCACCGCCCGAGCGACGGCGAGGTGCCCGTGCCCTCGAGCGTCGGGATCGGGGAACGTCGCCGCTGGAGTTCGTTGGCCACGAGCGCCTGCCGGGCCGTGATGAACGCCAGCTCGGCGTCGTCGTTGACGAT
>JAWSVN010000270.1:0-1472 GCA_033851875.1 Acidimicrobiales bacterium | reverse complement strand
TCGAGCTCCACACCACCGACACACGCGACGGGGTGATGTCGATGTACCCGGCGACCGACGAGCAGCTGGTCGTCCCCGCCGGCGGCGAGCTGGTCGCCGAGCCCGGGGGACTCCACCTCATGTGCGTCGGTCTCACCCAGCCGATCGTCGAGGGCGAACCGGTCGAGGTCACCGTCACCTTCGCCACCGCCGGCGACGTCGCCCTCACCGCCTCGGCCGAACACCGCTGACCGGCACCGGAGCAGACGCAGACGCAGACGCGAGACCGGGCGTGCCCGGGTCGGGCAGCATCGGCATCTCGATGCCGGGGCGACGACCGGTGAGGCGGGCCCGGCCGATGGCGTCGGAGCCGAACCGGTCTCGCACGGCGTCGACGGCCTCGTCGAGCCGGGGCGCCGCCCGCTCGGTGAACGGCAGGGCCTGCTGCACGGCGTCGTCCGGCGTCAGGTTGGCGATCGTGAACCCGAGCAGGGTGAGGCCCCGCCGTTCGATCTCGGCGCGGCGGGCGAGGAGCAGGCCGTGGGCGGCGTCGAGCAGGGTGGCCGTCGACGCCGTCGCCTCCGGAACCGTCGCCGAGCGCGTGTCGCGGGTGAAGTCACCGAATCGGAACCGCAGCATGACGGTGCGGCCGACCCGATGACCCGCCCGCAGCCGCCGGCTCACCCGGTCGACAAGTTCGAGCAGGATCGCCTCGAGCTCGTCGAAGGGTCGGGGCCGCGACCCGAGTGCCCGCTGCGAACCGATCGACGCCCGCCGCTTGCCGGTGACGACGCGGCGAGCGTCACGGTTGTGGGCGAGGCCGTGGAGCTGGCGGCCCATGCCGACGCCGACGATCGACGCCAGCACGCGTTCGGGCAGCGCCGCCACCTCGCCGACGGTGTGGATGTGCTTGTCGGCGAGCTTGGCCGCCGTCTTGGGGCCGACTCCCCACAGCCTCGACACCGGCAACGGATGGAGGAAGTCCAACTCGCCGTCGGGTGGGACGACGAGGAGGCCGTCGGGTTTGCCGACCCCGGAGGCGACCTTGGCCAGGAACTTGGTGCGGGCGACGCCGACGGTGATCGGCAGACCGACCTCGGTGCACACCCGGGCCCGCAGGTCGGCGGCGATCCCCTCGGCCGGGCCGACGAGGCGACGCAGCCCGGTGACGTCGAGGAACGCCTCGTCGATGCTGATGCCCTCGACCAGCGGGCTGACGTCGTCGAAGATCTCGAACACCGCCCGGCTCGCTTCGGTGTAGGCGTCCATCCGAGGCCGCACCGAGATGATGTGGGGACACAGCTCTCGGGCCTGGCGCAGGTTCATGGCCGTGCGCACCCCCATCGCCCGGGCCTCGTAGCTGGCCGACAGGATGACGCCACCGCCGACCGCCATCGGCCGACCCCGCAGCCGCGGATCGTCGCGCTGCTCGACCGACGCGTAGAAGGCGTCGAGGTCGGCATGTAGAATCGAACGTATGTTCGTCTCCATGC
>JAWSVN010000269.1:0-809 GCA_033851875.1 Acidimicrobiales bacterium | reverse complement strand
AGGAACGAGTCGCGCCCTTCCTGGGCCTCGTCGGTCATGTAGGCGAGGCGGGTGGCCTCGCCGGCGAACACCTGCTGGCCGACCATGCCGTCGTCGACCATGTTGAGGGCGTACTTGGCCATGCGCTGTGCGGTCGGGCTCTTGCGGCAGATCTCGGCCGCCCACTCGAGAGCGACCTTCTCGAGCTCCGCGTGGTCGACGACCTCGTTGACCACGCCCTGGGCGTGGGCCTGCTCGGCGGTGTAGGTGCGGCCGAGGAAGAAGATCTCGCGGGCGAACTTCTGGCCGACCTGGCGGGCGAGCAGGGCCGAGCCGAAGCCGCCGTCGAAGCTGGCGACGTCGGTGTCGGTCTGCTTGAACTTGGCGTGCTCACGACTGGCGAGGGTCAGGTCGCACACGACATGGAGGCTGTGGCCGCCGCCGGCCGCCCAGCCCGGCACCACGCAGATGACGACCTTGGGCATCATGCGGATGAGGCGCTGCACCTCGAGGATGTGGAGGCGCCCCGAGCGGGCCGGGTCGATCGTGTCCGCGGTGTCACCCTCTGCATACTTGTAACCGTCCTTGCCGCGGATGCGCTGGTCACCGCCGGAGCAGAACGCCCAGCCGCCGTCGCGGGTCGACGGGCCGTTGCCGGTGAGCAGGACGCAGCCGACGTCGGAGCTCATGCGGGCGTGGTCGAGGGCCCGGTAGAGCTCGTCGACGGTGTTGGGGCGGAACGCGTTGCGGACCTCGGGCCGGTCGAAGGCGATCCGCACGGCGCCGATCTCTCGGGCTCGGTGGTAGGTGATGTCGGTGAAGTCGAACCC
>JAWSVN010000096.1:29877-44268 GCA_033851875.1 Acidimicrobiales bacterium | reverse complement strand
GTCGGCACCGTCGTTTCAGTCGGCAAAGCGGTAGCCCGCGCCGATCACGGTCTCGATCAGCTGGTCGGGATGCGCTGCCGCCAGCTTGCGACGCAGGGTCCCCACCGTCACCCGCACCGTGTTGGTGAACGGATCCATCGCCTCGTCCCACACATGGTCGAGCAGGCGTTCCTGGCTGAGGACCTCGCCGGGGTGGCTCATGAAGTAGCGCAAGAGGGCGAACTCCTTGGTCGTCAGGTCGATCGACGCTCCCGACACGGCCACGTCGCGGCGTGCGGTGTCGAGGGTGACGGGGCCGACGCGCAACACGGCGTCGGCGCCGGCGACGTCGCGTCGCAGCAGGCTACGAACCCGAGCGGAAAGCTCCCGTAAAGCGAAGGGCTTGACCAGGTAGTCGTCGGCACCGTCGTCGAGCCCGCCGACCCGATCCTCGATCCCGTCGCGCGCCGTGACCATCAGCACCCGGGTCGCCGGGTCGAAGCGGGGGTCGTGGCGGATCATCCGACACACCTCTCGCCCGTCGAGGTCGGGCAGGGTGAGATCGAGGGTGACGAGGTCGTAGGGGTGCACCATCAGCCGTTCGATCGCGCCGGCAGCGTCGCCGGCCACGTCGACCGCGTACCCCTCCCGCCGCAGCGACGCGGCGATCGCCTCGGCGAGGTCGGTCTCGTCGTCGACCACGAGGATGCGCATGCCGTGAACGTAGCCGTCGACCCGCGGCGAGCGGTTTTGCGCGGTCTTTCGTCGGGTGCCACTTCACTGGGGCCTCCATCAGCCACGATGGGAGCCCGACCACGTCCCGAGGATCTCGATGAGCGACCCCTCTACCGACCCTGCTGCCGCCGCCCACCGTCTCGAGGAGGCGTTGTTCGAGGTGCGCCGCGTGATCGTCGGCCAGGAGCACATGGTGGAGCGCCTCTTCGTGGCCCTGCTGGCGCGGGGCCACATCCTGCTCGAGGGGCTCCCCGGCGTGGCCAAGACCCTCGCCGTGTCGACGCTGTCGGAGGTGATCGGCGGCAGCTTCGTACGCCTGCAGTTCACCCCCGACCTCCTGCCGTCCGACCTGATGGGCACCCGTATCTGGCGCCAGTCGAAGGAGGGGTTCGACATCGAGTGGGGGCCGGTGTTCGCCAACTTCGTCCTGACCGACGAGATCAACCGGGCCCCGGCCAAGGTCCAGTCGGCCCTGCTCGAGATCATGGCCGAGCGCCAGGTGTCGATCGGCGGCGAGACCAAGGCCCTGCCGGCGCCATTCCTGGTGCTGGCCACCCAGAACCCGATCGAGTCGGAGGGCGTCTACACCCTGCCCGAGGCGCAGCGCGATCGGTTCCTGATGAAGGTGACGGTCGACTACCCGACCCCGGCCGACGAGCTCGAGATCGTGCGCCGCATGGGTGTGTCGCCGCCCGAGGCCCGTCAGGTGCTGTCGATCGAGCAGTTGCTGGCCCTGCAGGAGGCAGCCGACCGGGTCTACGTCGACGCCGGGGTGGCCCAGTACGCGGTCGACCTGGTGATGGCGACCCGCGAACCCAGCCATCGCGGCCTGGCCGAGCTGGAACCGTTGATCGAGTTCGGGGTGAGCCCTCGCGCCACCCTCGGGCTGGTAGCCGCCGCCCGCGGCATCGCCGTGTTGCGGGGACGCAACTACGCGACGCCCCAGGATGTGTTCGACGTCGCCCGTGACGTCCTGCGCCACCGCCTGATGCTCACCTACGAGGCGCTGGCGAAGAACCTGTCGGTCGACGACGTGTTGAATCGGCTCCTCTCGGTGGTGCCGGCCGCCGCGATCTCGCCCCGCGACGCCGTGACACCCGCAGCAACACCGGCGCCGCCGGCGGCTTCGCCCGGGGTCGCGGCGCCCGCTCCCCCGCCGCCGACCGAGACGTTCCCCACCCCAGGGGCACCCGTCGCCGGTGACACTCCGACCCCTCCCGTAACCCAGACCCCGACCCCGGTCACGGCACCCGCGCCGCCGGCCGATGCCGGCCAGGCCCTGCCGCCGCCTCCGCCGCCCGACCTCCTCGGAGGCAACCGATCGTGAGCGGACCGACGGTCGGGCTCGACGGCTCGACCCGTGAGGTGCTGCGCCGCCTCGAACTCGAGGTCACCCACCGCCTCGACGGCCTCCTCCACGGCGACCATCGCGGACTCGTGCCCGGTCACGGCACCGAACTCGGCGAGACCCGCGAGTACGCGCCGGGCGACGACGTGCGACGCATCGACTGGAACGTGAGCGCCCGACTCCCCGAGGTCCACATCCGCCAGACGATCGCCGAGCGCGAACTCGAGACGTGGCTGGTCGTCGACCGGTCACCCCGCCTCGACTTCGGGTCGGCTCGCTGCGAGAAGCGGGAGCTCACCCTGGCCGCGGCGGCCGCCGTCGGCTTCCTGACCAACAGCGACGGCAACCGGATCGGCGCCCTGTTGGCGGGGCGTGGCGCCCCCCTCACCCTGCCGGCCCGCGGCTCGCGCACCCACCTGCTCCGCATCCTCCACGAACTCGCCGCCACTCCCCGCGAGGACGGCCGCGGCGTCACCGACCTCGTCGAGCCGTTCGAGCGGCTCACCACCCTCGCCCGGCGCCGGGGACTGGTCGTGGCGATCAGCGACTTCCGTGTCCAGCCCGGCTGGGAGCGGGCCCTCGCCGTGCTCGCCCGCCGTCACGAGGTCCTCGCCGTCGAGGTGTCGGACCCGCTCGAACACGAACTCCCCGACGTCGGCCTCCTCCCGGTGATCGATCCTGCGACCGGCGAGATCACCGAGGTCCCGACCCACAAGCCCAAGGTCCGAGCCGCCTACGCCGCGGCCGCCGCCGAGCGGCGGGCCACGCTCGAGGACACGTTCCGCCGGCATCGGATCGACCACCTCTCGTTGCGGACCGATCACGACTGGCTCGACGAGGTGGTCCACTTCATCGCCCGCCGTCGCCACCGCCTGCGACGGGCGAGCTGAGGCCGACGATGGGCTTCCTGTCACCCGAGCGCCTCTGGTTGTTGCTGGCGGTCGCCGCCCTGGCGGTGGCCTACGGCGCGCTCCAACAGCGTCGCCGTTCCTACACGGCCCGACTGGCGTCGGCCGACCTGTTGGCGTCGGTCGTGCCCCGCTCCCCCGGCTGGCGCCGCCACGTCACCGCGGCGGTCCTCCTTCTCGGGCTGTCGACCCTGGTGGTCGCCCTCGCCCAGCCGACCAACGTCGTGCGGGTGCCGCGGGAGCGGGCGACCGTGATCGTGGCGATCGACGTGTCGCTGTCGATGGAGGCGAACGACGTCGACCCGACCCGCCTCGAGGCGGCCCAGGTGGCGGCCGCCACCTTCATCGAGGAGCTGCCCGAGACGTTGAACGTCGGCATCGTGTCGTTCGCCGGCTCGGCCTCGGTGCTGGTGCCGCCGACGACCGACCGGGAGGCCGCCTACCGGGCCGTCGAGGCACTCGACCTGGCCGAGGCGACCGGCATCGGCGAGGCGATCTTCACCTCGATCGAGGCGCTCCAGGCGGTGCCGGCCGGCGAGTCGGCCGACGACCTCCCGCCCGCCCGCATCGTGTTGCTGTCCGACGGCGAGACGACGGTCGGCCGGCCCGACAGCGAGGCGGTCGCCGCCGCTCTGCGGGCCGAGATCCCGGTGTCGACGATCGCCTTCGGCACGCCGTTCGGCACGATCCTCTACGACAACCCCGACACCGAGTTCGTCGAGGACGAGGTCATCTCGGTCCCGGTCGGCGAGGACAACCTGCGAGCGATCGCGGACGGCACCGGCGGCACCTTCTTCGCCGCCTCCAGCCTCGAGGAGCTCGAGGCGGTCTACGCCGACATCGGGAGTGCGATCGGCTACGAGGACGCCGAACGAGAGATCACCGACTGGTTCGTGGCCGGGGCGCTCGCCCTCCTCGTGGGCTCGTCGCTGCTCAGCCTGCTCTGGTTCCAGCGCCTGCCCTGAACAGGCTGCCGCCGTCAGGCTCGGACGATCGGCCTGCCGCGGTCAGGCCCCGATCGTCTTTGCTGCTTCGGCCCGCTCCGACACGACCTTCGACGAGCCGCCGGGCTTCATCGACACGCCGTAGAGGACGTCGGCGGCCTCCATCGTCTTCTTCTGGTGGGAGACGATGATCAGCTGCGCTTCCTTGCGGAACTCCTCGACGAGCGACAGGAACCGGTTGAGGTTCATGTCGTCGAGGGCAGCCTCGACCTCGTCCATCACGTAGAACGGCGACGGCCGGCTCTTGAACACCGAGAAGAGGAACGCCAGGGCCACGAGCGAGCGTTCGCCGCCCGAGAGCAGCGACAGCTTCTTCACGTTCTTGCCCGACGGCTTGGCCTCGATCTCGACGCCGCAGTTGAGGAGGTCCTCCTCCTCGGTGAGCTTGACCGCCCCGCGACCGCCGGGGAACAGCACCTGGAAAAGTTCGAGGAAGTTGGTGGCGACATCCGCGTAGGCGGCGGAGAAGACGCTGACGATCTCGGTGTCGACCTCACGGATGAGACGCTGCAGGTCGCGCCGGGTCGACTTCACGTCGTTGAGCTGGGCGTCGAGGAACTCGTGACGTTCCTTGAGCTCCTCGAACTCGGTGAGGGCGAGGGGGTTGATCGGCCCGAGCAGCTTGAGTTCGCGTTCGAGCTCGCGGACCCGTGATTCCGGCGTCGAGCCGTCGGGCACCTCGGGCCGCTCGGCCGCCATCGCCACCTCGGGTTCGGTGTCGAGCTCGCGGCGGACGGCCTCGGTGAGGGTCTCGAGCCGCACGGTGTTCTCGGCGTCGGACAGCTCGAGGCGAGAGCGACGCTCGCGGACCTCGACGAGCTGCTTCTCGGCGGCACTGCGTTCCTTGCGGCGGGCCGACAACTGGTCGGACACCTGCCGGGCGGCCTTCGATTGGGCTTCCTGCTCCTGGGAGAGGTCGACGATCCAGCCCTGCAGGCGCTCCTTGCGACCCTCGATCCCGACGGAGAGCTCGTCGACGACGGCGAGGGACCGTTCGAGCTCGACCCGGCGGGCGGCGGCCGCGGCCCGCTCGGCGACGAGTCGCTCGAGGCGACCCTCGACCTCGCCCTGTCGGGTCTCGAGCATCGTGGTTCGTTGGGTGACCGACGCCGCTTCGACCTCGAGTTCGCGACGACGCCCGGCGAGGGTGCGGCTCTGCGCCTCGAGGGCGGCTCGCTCCTCGTCCATCGTGCGGGCCCGCTCCTCGTGGGCCTCCTCGTCGGCCTCGAGGCCGGGCAGCTTCAGCTGGAGGGTCTCGAGCTCGGCCTGGTCACGGGTGGTGCGCTCGGCGATCTCGGCGAGCTGACGGTCGAGCCGTTCGCGGTCGACGGCGAGCTCGGCGAGCTGGCCGGCCGATCGTTCGTCGGTGGCGGTGGCCTTGTCGAGCTCGACCCGGGCGGCGGCCAGGGCCTTCTCGATCTCCTTGACCTCGGCCCGGGCGGCGTCGCGCGCCGTGCGGGCCTCGGCGTAGGCGGTCTCCGCGGCGGTGGCGGCCTCGGCGGCGGCGACGGCGGCCTCGGTGGCCTCGTCGAGGGCAGCACCGGTGGCGCCGGCTCCACCCTGGCCGACGCGCCAGCCGGTCGGGCCGAACCGATCGCCGGCCTTGGTGACCACGGTGAGGTCGGGCCGCGACAGGGCCAGGTCGAGGGCGGATCGCCAGTCGGTGTCGAGCACGATCGCTCGGTCGAGGAGGCGATCGAGCAGGGGTTCGACGTCGGGCCGGGTGGCCCGGACCAGGCTGCGGGCCGCCTTGCCGCCCGTGCCGCCGGCCCGCTGTTCGCTGCCGGCGGCGTGGGGGCGGAGCTCGGCCGGCATCGACCCGAGGGCGAGCACGGCGCCGGCCAGATCCGCGCCGACGAGTTCGTCGAGGGCGTTGCGAGCCCGGTCGACGTCATCGACCACGACGGCGCGCAGCGCTTCACCGGCGGCCGCCTCGACCGCGGCCTCGTAGCCCGAGTCGACGTCGATCAGGTCGAGCAGGGTGCCGAGCACGCCATCGATCTCGGCCAGGGTGTCGACCCCGGCCGCGCTGCGGGCGGCGTCGAGGGCCTGGCGGAGCGCGTCGGACCGAGCCTGCCAGCGGCTCGCCTCGCCATCGGCGTCGCGGCGGGCGGCCTCGGCGGTCTCGACGGCCGCCTCGGTGTCGCCGACCGCCGTCTCGACGTCGACCAGACGGGGCTCCAGCTCGGCCAGTTCCGTGCGACGGGTCTCCGCGGTGGCCTGGGCCTCGTCACGGGTGACCATCAGGCGGTCGTGGCGCGAGCCGAGGGCCTCGAGCTGTTCGATGACCCGAGTGCGTTCCTGGCGGTCGCGTTCGGCGGCCGACTCGAGAGCGGTCACCTGGGCCCGGACCTCGGCGGCCTGGGCGGGCGCCGGGCCGACGCCCTCACCCCAGGTCTCGGCGAACGCCGCCCGGTCGGTCTCGAGCTGGGCCTCGGCGGCTTCGAGTTCGGCGATGAGGGGCTCGATCCTGGCCTGGTCGTCGGCGACGGTCACCAGGTCGGCCACGATCCGGGCGGCCTCGGCCTCGAGCGAGGCGACCACGCCCTCGTCGACCGAGGAGCGCAGTTCGCCCTCGAGGCGACGACGACGTTCGGCCAGCACCTTCGTCTGGCCGAGCATCCGTTCGCGCAGGCTGCGAGCCCGGGCCAACACCTCGGCCACATCGGAACCACCGAGCGCGGCCAGTTCGGCCTCGGCGTCGAGCACGGCGGCGTCGAGCCCGGCGAGCGATCCGGTCAGCTCGGTCTCGGACCGGTCGAACTCGGCCCGCTGGCGGTGCGACTGCTCGAGTCGACCCCGCAGGGCGGTGAGTTCGCGGCCGGACAGGTAGAGCTTGAGGGCGCTGAGCTCGGCCACCAGGTCGCCGTGGCGGCGGGCGGCGTCGGCCTGTTTCTCGAGGGGCCGGAGCTGGCGACGGACCTCGCGCACGAGGTCACCGAGCCGGTTCAGGTTCTCCTCGGTGGCGGCGAGGCGCCGTTCGGCCCGCTCCTTTCGCTTGCGGTACTTGAGGACGCCGGCGGCCTCCTCGACGATCGCTCGACGCTCCTCGGGCCGAGCGTTGAGCACGGCGTCGATCTGGCCCTGGGAGATGATGATGTGCTGCTGACGCCCGACGCCCGAGTCGCTGAGCAGGTCCTGGATGTCGAGGAGGCGGCAGGTGACGCCGTTGATGGCGTACTCCGACTCGCCCGACCGGAACAGGGTGCGGGTGATCGTGACCTCGTTGAACTCGATCGGCAGGACCCCGTCGTTGTTGTCGATCGTGAGCGCCACCTCGGCCCGGCCCAGCGCCGCCTTCTTCGCCGTGCCGGCGAAGATGACGTCGTTCATCGTCTGGCTACGGACCGCGCTCGGCTTCTGGGCGCCGAGCACCCAGGCCATGGCATCGACCACGTTCGACTTGCCCGACCCGTTGGGGCCGACCACGACGGTGACGCCGGGCTCGAGTTCGAGCGCGGCGTGGTCGGCGAACGACTTGAAGCCCTTGATCGACAACGTCTTCAGATGCAAGGTCCGACCTCCCGACGCATCTCGCCCCGTCCGGTTCCGTCCCGCTGCGGACCGGATGACCTTATCCGGCCGAGATCAGACCTGGGTCGTGCAGTAGTAGACCGTCCGCTTCTTGAAGGTCGCCTTCTCGATCGGGGTGCGAGATCGCGGGCTGAGTTCGCCCGCCCGGCCGTAGACCGCGAGGTGCTCGCCGAAGTTGCCCTCCTCACCGGCCAGCGAGTGGAACGGGCGGCTCTCGATCGAGGTGCCGCCGTACTTGATGGCGTCGTGGAGGATGCTCACGATCGAGCGCTGCAGGCGACGAAGCTCCTGGGTGGTGAGTTCGTTGGCCGGGCGGTCGTAGCGGAGGCCGGCGTCGAAGAGGATCTCGTCCGAGTAGATCGGGCCGATGCCCATGAAGACGCTCGGGTCGGTCAGCAGGACCTTCAAGGGCTCGGTGCGCTGGAGCACGAACCGGCCGAACTCGATCCACGGGATCGGCTCGCTCAACAGGTCGAGGCCGCGCTCGGCCGGGTCGCCGAGGGCCTCGTCGAGGTCGTCGAGGGACACGAGGCGAACCACGGTCTCACCCGTCGAATCGACGATTCGCAGGTCGCCCGTCTGGGTGAAGGTGATCGTGATCTCGGTGTCGCTGTCGGTCTCGGTCTTCGACGCCACCCGCTCGAGACGGCAGCCGTCGGCCAGATCGAGGAGCAGGGCGTGCTCGTTGTCGAGGGTGATGACGATCGTCAGCCCGACCCGCACCACGTCGAGCACCTTGGCCCCTTCGAGGCCCGAGGTGAAGCTCTTCTTGGTGCGGTGCCCCTCGATCGACTTGAGGCTCTTGAGGTCGACGCTCTTCACCTTCTTGCCGACGATGTCGCGCTCGAGGTCGCGTCGCAGGGTCTCGATCTCGGGAAGCTCAAAGTGGGCCATCGCCAGTGCCTTTCGCGTCGGCCGAGTTGGCCGAGGTCGTGAGCTCGCTCCAGGCTTGCCGGGCCGCAGCCTGTTCAGCTCGCTTCTTGGAAGTGCCGCTGCCTTCGCCACGAGACTCACCATCGACCAGAGCGATCGCGGTGAAGCGTTTGTCGTGGTCGGGACCCGTGCCCGACAGACGGTACGTCGGCGACCCCAGACCGAGCTGCGCAGTGAGCTCCTGGAGTCGAGTCTTGTAGTCCTGGCGACCGGGGCGTTCGGCGCCGTGGGAGATGCGGTCGAGGAGGAGATCGAGCACGAGTTCGCGCGCCTCTTCCCATCCGGCGTCGACGTAGACGGCACCGATCACCGCTTCGAAGGCGTCGGCGAGGATCGATTCCTTCTCCCGCCCCCCCGACTGGTCTTCACCCTTGCCGAGCAGCAGGATCTCGCCGAGCCCGAGGCTGGCAGCCACGTCGGCGAGCGTCGAGGTGTTGACCACGCTCGCTCGCAGCTTGGCCAATGCCCCTTCCTGGAGGTCGGGATAGGTGGCGTGGATGTGGTCGGTGACCGCCAGCCCGACCACGGCGTCGCCGAGGAACTCGAGGCGTTCGTTCGACTCGGTGCCTTCGTTCTCGGCACAGAAACTGCGATGGGTGGCGGCGAGGACGAGGAGTTCAGGATCGTCGAACTCGTAGTTGAGCCGCTCGCCGAAACTGGCGTCGACGGCGACGGGAGCCTCGCCGGCCGTGGTCAGGAGTCTTCTCCGAGCTGACTCTCGACGTAGTCGACCGCATCGCGGACCGTCTTCAGGTCCTGGAGATCCTCGTCCTCGATCCGGAACCCGACGGTCCGGTCCGACAGCTCCTCTTCCAGGGCCTCCACCAGCTCGATCAAGGCGAGCGAATCGGCGTCGAGGTCGTCGGAGAAGCTGTCGCCCTCCTTGATCTCGTCGGGCTCGATCTCGAGGATGTCGGCCAGACGATCCCGAACGAGGTTGACGATGTCGTCACGGGTCATCGGGCTCTGCTCCATGTGCGTCTCGGCAGGCATCGGCGCCTCGGCTACGGTCGGTGGGGGGTCCGCGGCACCCGAGGCACGGCGCGGACCGGCGCCGAAGTATAGCGAATCGACCGCCCAGAGTGGTGGACGATCCGCCTGGTTCAGGCCCGATTCTCCACCATGTCGCGCATCGACTGGACGATCCCGATGTTGACCATCGCATCGGCCGTACGGATGGCGTTGGCGATCGCGAACGAGCTCGACGATCCGTGGGCGATCATCGACACACCGCGGGTGCCGAGCAGCATGGCCGAGCCTCGTTGCTCGGGGTCGAGCTCGTCGAACAGGGGCGTCAGCACCGGGTCGACCACCTCGGCGGTCGCCGCCACCTCCGGGGTCGAGCGGAGCCGCGCCTTGATGGCGGCGAGGGCGAGGCCCACGCCACCCTCCAGCGATTTGAGGATGATGTTGCCGGTGAACCCGTCACAGACGACCACGTCGGCGACGCCGTGCATCAGGTCGCGACCCTCGACGTTGCCGACGTAGTCGGCGCCGACGGCGCGGTCCCAGCCCCCGGCCTCGAGCAGGGTGCACGCCTCCTTGACCAGGGCGTTTCCCTTGCCGGCCTCCTCGCCGATCGTCATGATCCCGACGCGCGGCCGCTCGAGGCCGAAGCGCTCGCGGGCGTAGACGGTGCCCATCTCGGCGAACTGCACGAGCCACTCGGGCTGACAGTCGGCGTTGGCGCCGCAGTCGAGCAGGGTGGCCGGGGTGGAGCCGAGGACGGGAAACGGCACGGCGATCGCCGGCCGGGTGATGCCGCGGATCCGACCGAGGCGCAGGAGCGATGCTGCCATGGCGGCACCGGTGTTGCCGGCGCTGAGCACCGCCGAGGCCTGCCCGTCTCGGACCGCCTCGGCGGCCCGCACGATCGAGCTGTCCTTCATCCTCCGCACCGAGCTGGCCGGCTCGGCCTCCATGCCGATCACCTCGGAGGCGTCGAGCACCGGGATGTCGCCGACATCGCCCAGTTCGTCACGTCGACCGACGAGCAGCACGGGCACCCCGTGCTCCTCGTAGGCGGTGCGAGCGCCGGCGACGATCGACGCCGGCGCGTCGTCGCCGCCCATCGCGTCGACAGCGACCGGGAGCCGGTCGCTGTCGGGAATCGGTTGTGGGTTGTCGACGCCGGTCGTGGGGTCGGCCATCCGTGAACTCCGGGCGGAGCGGTCAGTCGACCTCGACGGCCTGGCGGCCGTGGTACCAGCCGCAGGTGCCGCAGACGCGGTGGGGGACCTTCACGGTGCTACAGCGAGGGCAGACGCTGCGTGCCGGAGCCTCGAGCTTCCAGGACGACGCACGGCGGCTGCGGGTCTTGGCCTTCGACTTCTTCTTCTTGGGAACGGCCATGTCGGGCTTCCTGAGGGGTGTGGAGTGAAACGGTGACCCGACGGCGGCCGGGCACGAACGCCTGATCATACCGGGGCGCTCGGGGACCACCACCAGACTCACGACCGCGATCGCGACCGTCTGCGTGACCAGGCTCACGGAGCGACCCACAGGGGTGCAGTAGTCTCGACGCCGATGAGCGACGGAGCGACCCCCACCCCGCCCCCCTACGATCCGACCCAGCCGCCGGCCGGGCAACAGTTCCCGCCGCCCGGGGGCCAGCAGTTCCCGCCGCCGAACCCGGCAGGTGCGCCCCCGGCGCAGGCCACCGGCTCCCCGGTCGCCCCCGGCTACAGCTACGGCGCGCCGCCCCCCACCTCGGCGCCCGAGGAGAAGAAGAGCCGCAAGTGGCCGTGGATCATCCTCCTCCTGGTCCTGCTCCCGATCCTGGGCATCGGCGGCTGCGTCGCCGTGCTGTATCGGGCCGGCGCAGCACCGGTCAACGCCACCAACGACTTCCTGGCCCTCCTCGACGAGGACCGCAACGCCGAGGCCTACGCCTCGATGATCGAGGACTGCTCGGTGATGGACGAGGCCACCTTCGTCGAGGTGCTCGAGACGATCGACATCACCGGGTACAAGATCGACAGCGTGTCGGTGCAGTCGAGTACCGGGCAGCAGAGCACGGCCACCACCGGCGGCACGGTCGAGATCGAGGGCGCGGCCCACGACGCCCAGTTCGAGCTGCGCAAGGTCGACGACACCTGGCAGGTCTGCCGCTTCGACATCTCCCAGGACCCGGTGACGGAGTAGCCGGGCGCCGGTCGGCCCTCCGACGCCGGACCGATCAGTCTTCGAAGGTGAGTCCGTCGAGGGCCGCCCACCGAGGATCGGGCGTCGGCTCGGCGGAGGCCGCCTCGGCCTCGACGTCGTCGGCGGTCTTCGCCGGGTAGCGGTCCGGGTCGGGGCCCGAGCAGTCCGGGCCACAGAGTGGCGCGAGCGGCAGGCCGAGCACGACGGCGTCGCCGATCACCGGCACCAGGTCGACCGTGTCGTTCTCGAGCGGGGCGACCTCGCCGTCGTCGGGGTCGGCGTCGGTCTGGAAGACCTCGAACAGGTCGATCGTCTCGCTCCCCTCCACTCGTTCCAGGCACCGACGACAGTCGCCCGACCAGGCAAAACTCACCTGACCGGTCAGGGTGACGCCGCGCTCGATCGACTCGAAGGTCACCGCGCCGGTGACCGGTTGCGGTTCGGTGCGGGTGTCGACGATCTTGACCGGCTCGTAGAGGTGGTCGATCTCGAGGACGAGGCGCTGCCCGAGGCGTTGGCGGAGTTCGCTGACATTGACGTCGTGGCGCCGCGTCGGGCGACGCGCTGGCGATTCGGCGCCGGGGTGGGCTTCGCTCATCCCTCCACGTTACGGCGCTCCGGCAGCTCGCCGGCGAGCCGTTGGCGGCTCTGACGCACCGTGGTGGTGGTGCGCTGCAGGAACCCCTCGAACTCGGCCAGCCGGGAGTCGCAGTAGTCCTCCACCTTGTGCTGCAGTTCGCGGGCCTCGGTGCGGGCCTCCTCGACGACCTGCCGGGCCTTGCGTTCGGCGGCCCGGACGATCTCCTGGCGCTCGACCATCCGGGCGACCTGGAGGCGCCCCTCGTCGATCAGGGCGTCGCGCTCGCGACGGCCCTGCTCGAGGAGGGCCTCACGATCTCGCATCACCCAGCGGGCCTCCTGGACCTCGGCCGGGATCTGATCGAGGGCCGCCTCGAGCAGGTCGAGCAGTTCGTCGCGGTCGACCTTGACCATGCTCGACATCGGCGCCGGACGGGCCTCGCTCACCAGGTCGATGACGTCGGCCAGCAGGGCCTCGATCGAGTCGTCGGGCACGACTTCGAGGTCGTCCTGTTGCGGCGCCCCGGCGACCGCGGGCTCATCGACGTCGGCGAAGAGGCGGCTGGCCGGGTGGCGACCGGCGTGGGCGCCGAGGTCGATCACGTCGGCGGCGGCGGGTGGCGGGGGTAGATGGAGGTCGCTCATCGGAGGCTCAATTCTCGGATCTGGTCGGCGACGGCGGCGGGAACGACGGGCGAGACGTCACCGCCCATGAGGCCGATCTGACGGACATAGGTGCTCGACACGAGGGCGAATTCGCCGAGCCCGGGGGCGAAAAGGGTGGGGACCCCGCCGGTGACGAGGTTCATGTTGGCTTGCTGGAGTTCGGCGTCGAGGTCGCCGCCGCCGCGGATGCCCTTCACCAGGCAGTCGGCGCCGAGGGCGGCCGCCGCCACGATGGCGAGGCCGCTGAAGAGCTCGATGCGGACGTTGTTGTGGTGGGCGGTCGCGTCGCGCAGGAAGGCGACCCGGTCATCCGGGGCGAACAAGCCACTCGGCTTGTCGGGGTTGTGACCAACGCCGACCACGAGTTCCTCGAAGAGGGGCGCCACGAGATCGATCACGGCGAGATGGCCGTTGTGGACCGGGTCGAACGAGCCGGGATAGAGGGCGGAGCTCATGGGGACAGACCTCGAAGCTGCCGACCGATCGAATGATCGGCGGACTGCTCCACCCGCTCGCCGCACGATAGCCCACGCAACGTGACATCACATGCACCCCTGGTAGCCAAGAGACTCGTCGGGCTCTCCCTCGGCGCATCGCTGTGGCGCTGAGCGCCACCGCGTCCGGGCGATCAGCGGACGAAGGCGCCGACCGCGCTCCGGGCGGTGAGCCGGCTACCGCGGCTGGCGGCGACGCCCGTGGCGCCGAACCGGTCGTGCCAGCCCCGCCCCCGACCGTCGAGGAGCACCGAGACGAACAGCCCGACGACGGCGAGCTGGGCGCCGCCGAACACGGCGGGAGCGAGATCATCGGGGTCGGCACCGGCCGCCGTCGCAGCCCAGCCGACCGCCATGACCAGCGTCGGCAGGTTCTTCACCAGGGCCCGCCGGAGCGACGCGACCCACGAGGGCGTGCCCCGCCCACCGCCCTGGCCATCGATGTCGCCCTGCTGACCGACCACCCGCAGACCGACAACACGGAGACCGACAACGAGTTTGCCCGGTGTGGCGCCGAACCGAGCGACGACGACCGCCTCACCGACGATGGCCAACGCCGCTGCCGCGACCCACCTCGCGGCGTCGCCGAACCCGACGGTCGACGACACCGCGGCGATCGCACCCGCGACGAGCGCGCCGTCGAGGAGCCAGGCCAGGATCCGACGCCAGACGAACCGGGTGACCCGATCGGTGGCCGCCGGTGGCGGCGGCATGGGGCCGGCCGGTCCGGCAGTCGTGACGCGACCACGGTTCGATCGGCCGCCGCCCCGGCGAGTCATGAGGGGAGCCGCGCCCCGACCAGGTCGATCGGCACGTCAGTCGACGCGACCGTCGTCCTCGCCCGGGATCACGATGTCCCAGCGATCGAGGCAGTCCTTGCATCGGTAGGCGAGCACGTCGCCTGGGTCGAGCGGTCCGTCCTCGGGGAACCAGCCGAGCGGGTAGCAGGTGCCCCCACAGTCGACGCAGACGATTTCCGGGTCGGGCATCGGCACGACGGCGATCCTACCTGCCGACCGCTCGCAAGATCGGGTCAACCACCGGACGCCACACACCCCCTCAGCGAC
>JAWSVN010000096.1:23313-29867 GCA_033851875.1 Acidimicrobiales bacterium | reverse complement strand
GGTCGGGCGCCGCCCAGCGGGTGACGCCACGGGTAGCCTCCGAGCGATGCGCGTGATCGCCGGCGAGGCCCGAGGCCGCAAACTCCTGGCCCCCGAGGGCCGCGGCACCCGGCCGATCACCGACCGGGCGAAGGAGGGCATCTTCAACATGCTCGTCTCGCTCGGCGGCGTCGACGGCCTGCGGGTGCTCGACCTCTTCGCCGGCAGCGGGTCGTTCGGCATCGAGTGCCTCAGCCGGGGAGCGGCGTCGGTCACCTTCGTCGAGCGCAACCGGGCCGCCGCCAAGGTGATCGAGCAGAACCTCGCCACCCTCGGCTTCGCCGACCGGGCCACCGTGCGCATCGGCGCCGTCGAGCACATCGTCGCCGCCGAACCCCACGCGGATCTCGCGTTCTGCGACCCGCCCTACGCCGACGACGTCTGGACCGACCTCCTCCCCCACATCCCCGCCGACCTCCTCGTCGGCCACGCCGAGCGCGACATCGCCCTCGTCGACCCGTGGAGCGAACTCAAGCGCCGCAGCTACGGGCGGGCCAAGATCGTGATCGCGGAGCGCGCCGTCAGCTCGACCGCCTGAGCGGACCCTCAGCCCTTGAGCAGGAACGAAGCGTCGTCGGGATCGAGCAGGTCCTCGAGTTCGGCCGCCAGCAGGGGGTGACGCTCGAGCCCCGGGTCGCCGTCGACCACCTCGATCGCCGCCTGCCGGGCATCGGCGACGACCTGACGATCGCGGCGCAGCGATGCCAGCTTCAGATCGTTGCGCCCCTTTTGCCGCTCCCCCATGATCGCCCCCTCGCCCCGCAGGTCGAGGTCGACCTCGGCCAGCTCGAAGCCGTCGGTCGAGGCGACGAGGGCCTCGAGACGGGCGACGCCGTCGTCGGTGGTGGCAAGCCCGACCAGCCAGCAGGTCGAGGCGTGTCGGCCTCGCCCGACCCGGCCACGGAGCTGGTGGAGCTGGGCGATGCCGAAGCGGTCGGCGTCGAGGATGACCATCACGGTGGCGTTGGGGACGTCGACCCCGACCTCGATCACGGTGGTGGCCACCAACACGTCGAGGTCACCTCGCCGGAAGGCGTCCATCGCCGCGTCCTTCTCGTCGGATGGCATCCGCCCGTGCAACAACCCGATGCGCAGGCCCTCCAACTCCTCGTCCCCGAGCCGGGCGTAGATCAACTCGGCGGAGGCGACCTCCATCTTCTCCGACTCGTCGATCAGGGGACACACCACATAGGCCTGGCGCCCTTCGGAGATCTCGAGCCGCACCTCGGCCCACATCTCGGCCAGCGCCGCCTCGGCCTCCTCGGGGTCGACCTCGATGCCGGCGTCCTCGTCGAGTTCGAAGATGGCGTCGAGTTCGAGCGAACCTGGCGCCCGAACCCAGCGGGTCTCGATCGGGGTCCGACCGGGCGGGAGTTCGTCGAGCACGCTGACGTCGAGGTCGCCATAGACGGTCATCGCCGCGGTGCGCGGGATCGGCGTAGCGGTCATCACCAAGACGTCGGGCACGAGGTCGCCCTGGGACTTCTCGCTGAGCGCCGCCCGCTGCTCGACGCCGAACCGGTGTTGCTCGTCGATGATGACGACGCCGAGGTCGTCGAAGCTGACGGCATCTTGGATCAGGGCGTGGGTGCCGATCAGGATGTCGACCTGTCCGAGCAGCAGCTCCGACAGGATTCGTTTGCGGTCGCCGGCGCCGACCCGGTTGGTGAGCAGCTCGATCTTGAGCGGCCGCTCGCCGAGCAGTGAGCCCTCGTCGGGCACCTCGAAGCCGGCGAGGAGGCGGCTGATGCCGGCGTGGTGCTGCTCGGCCAGCACCTCGGTGGGCGCCATCAGCGCGGCCTGGTGCCCGCCGTCGATCCCGGCGAGCATCGTGGCCACCGCGACCAGGGTCTTGCCGGCGCCGACGTCGCCCTGCAGGAGGCGGTGCATCGGCACGCGCCGCTCGAGGTCACGCAGGATCTCGTCGATCGCCCGTTCCTGGGCACCGGTGAGGGGGAACGGCAGGCCTTCTCGCAGCCGACCGATGCTGGGGCCGTCGACCCGGTGGACCACACCGACCTCGGTCGCCTCGATCGCCCGCTTACGGAGCACGAGGGCGAGCTGCATACGGAACAGCTCGTCGAACACCAGACGACGACGGGCCGCCATCGCCTCGGCCATCGACTCGGGGGCGTGGATGCTCGACACCGCCCCCATCCGGTCGATGAAGTCGTGGCGGTCGAGGAGCGCCATCGGCACCGGGTCGGCCAACGACCGTCCCTTGGGCGGCTCGATGCGGCGCAGGGCCTCGGCCACGAAGCCGGCGACGTCGGCCGAGTTGAGGCCGGTCTTCTCCGACTGCGGGTAGACCGGGATGATGCGGCCGGTCTGGTCGCCGATCAGATCGACGACCGGGCTCGACATCTGGAGCTTGCCCCGGAACGACGTCACCTTGCCGAACACGACGGCCTGGCGCCCTTCCGAGAGCTGGCGTTCCCGCCAGCGCTGGTTGAAGAACGACAGCTCGAGGGTGCCCGACCCATCGGTGACCCGGACATTGACCAGCACCCGATTGCCCCGGACCCGACGTGAGGAGGAGCGGACCACCGTCACCAGCACCGACGCCTCGTCGCCCTCGACCAGTTCGGCGATGCGCCGCTCGTTGGTGCGGTCGAGGTAGCGCCGGGGGTAGAAGCTCAGCAGGTCGGCGAGGTCGTGGATCTCGGCCGCCGCCAGGGCCTTCGCCTTCTTGGGGCCGACGCCCTTGAGCGCGTCGACGCCGAGCTCGCGCAGCCCGGCGGTGGTGATCGGCTTGCGAGCGTCGGGTGCACCGCTCGTCGGCGCGCTCATCGGTGGTCGCTCCGGCCGGGCATCACGGTCCCCACGGCTCGCAACCTACCGCCCCCTCTGGCAACCTCGGGCCATGACCGCCGACGATACGACGACCCCTGGCCAGACCGCACCGATCTCGAGCTTTCCGGTGCCCGAGCTGGCCGATCTGCCCGACGACGTGCGAGCCACGATCGAGGGGGTGGCCGAGCGGTCCGGCTTCATCCCCAACGTCTTCCTGGTCATGGCTCACCGACCGGCCGAGTTCCGCGCGTTCATGGCCTACCACGACGCCCTGATGGAGCCCGAGCGTCTCGACCCGCCCCGCAGGAGCGGCCTGAGTAAGGCCGAGCGGGAACTGATCGTGGTGGTCACCAGCGCCCGCAACGACTGTCTCTACTGTGTGATCGCCCACGGCGCGATCCTCCGGGTGCGCTCGGGCAACCCCCAGCTGGCCGACCAGGTGGCCCTCAACTGGCGGGGCGCCGACCTGACCGACCGCGAGCGGGCGATCTGCGAGTTCGCGGTGAAGGTCGCCCTCACCCCGGCCGAGGTGAACGCCGCCGATCGGGCGGCGCTGGTGGCCGCCGGCCTGTCGGAGGAGGACGTGTGGGACGTCGGCTCGATCGCCAGCTTCTTCGCCCTGTCGAACCGGATGGCCCACCTCAGCGAGATGCGGCCCAACGATGAGTTCTATTCCATCGGTAGATAGTTTTCCCGGCCCCTTTCCCCCTCTCCCATCGCTGACGTAGATTGACCCGTGTCTCGCTCACCCGGCGAGCCTTCGTCGGTCCGCTCGGCAGCACGCGGTCCGGCACCACAGCTGCAACACAGCCTCACGACAGCACTGAACGAGGAGCCCTCATGCAAGGCGTAGTCAAGTCGTACGATCCGGTGACCCGCGACGGAGTCGTCCTGGTCGACACGGATCTCAGCGAGATCGACTTGTCTCCCGCCGCGCTCGAGGGGTCGGTGTTCCGCATGCTGCGGCCGGGTCAGCGGGTCGTCTTCGACCTCGATTCCAACGGTCAGGCCACCGAACTCCGGCTTGGCTCCGAGGTCGACATGGGTACGCCTGCCTGGTTGGAGGACGCCCAGTAGGGGGAAGGGGTCGGTCACGCTTCGGCGAGTCCGGCCTGATCGCTGCCGGGAGGGGATACCCGGCGTGATCGAACAAATCGAGTGAGTTCGACAACGACGTCGGAGACAACAACGTGAATCCAGCACCCACCCGTACCAGCGACCAGGTCGCCGCGGAGCTCGAGACGGCTCTCGGTCTGAAGGGCGTGAACGTCCGCCACGGCCTGTCCCAGGACGACCTGTTCGAGGCAGCCGTCGCCAACGACCGCGGTTGGGTCGACCCCAACGGCAGCGGCGACGATCAGAAGGCGTTCGCCACCAAGCTCGGTGTCGACGGCCCGCTCGTCTACTACACGGACCCCACCTGCACGGGCCGCCCGACGAAGGACACCTTCGCCGTCGCCCGTCCCGGGATCGCCGACGAGGTCTGGTGGAAGCCCGACTTCCAGCAGTTCGACCCCGACAAGTTCGACGCCCTGCTGCCGCGCGTCGTCGAGCATCTCAACGCCAAGGGTGGGACCCTCTACAGCACCGACGTGTTCTGTGGCTGGGACCCGGAGTTCGCCGAGCCCTACCGTTTCGTCGGCGAGTACGCCACCCACGCCTACTTCTGCAACATCATGTTCCCGAAGCAGGTCCGTGACGACGCCGACCGTCCCGCCACCGGTTGGACGCTGCTCAACGTGCCGTCGTTCCACTGTGACCCCGAGCGCGACGGCACCCTCACCAACCGTGCGGTGATCATCGACATCGAGAACCGGGTGGCCCTGGTGCTCGGTCGGGCCGACTACTGCGGCGTCAACAAGAAGACGATGTTCACGCTGATGAACTTCGTGCTGCCCGCCAAGGGCCAGCTGTCGATGCACTGCTCGGCCAACGTCGGCTCCGACGGCGACTCGGCGATCCTCTTCGGCCTGTCGGGCACCGGCAAGACGACCCTCTCGGCCGACGCCCACCGCCTCCTGATCGGCGACGACGAGCACGTCTGGACCGAGGGTGGCGTGTCCAACTTCGAGGACGGCTGCTACGCCAAGCTGATCGATCTCGACAAGGACAACGAGCCCGTCATCGCGGCCGCCCTGTCGATGAAGGGCACCCTGATCGAGAACGTGCCGTCCCTGCCCGGTCAGGCGATGGCCGACACCGACCCCCAGGACCTCGACCTGTTCGACGGCTCGATCACCGAGAACACCCGCTTCGCCTACCCCCTCGCCTGCAACCCGGGCGTGGCCGAGGGCGCCAAGGGTCCCCACCCCGAGACGATCGTGCTGCTCACCGCCGACGCCTTCGGCGTGCTGCCGCCCGTGTCGATCCTCACCCCGGCCGAGGTCATGTACCACTTCGTGTCGGGCTTCACCTCGAAGCTGGCCGGCACCGAGGTCGGTGTCACCGAGCCCCAGGCCACCTTCAGCGCCTGCTTCGGTTCGCCGTTCATGAGCCAGAAGCCGTCGGTCTACGCGAAGCTCCTCGCCGACCGCATGGAGAAGCACGACACCCGCTGCATCCTGCTCAACACCGGCTGGAGCGGCGGCGCCTACGGCGAGGGCGAGCGGATGAGCCTCAAGATCACGCGCACCCTTCTCGACGCCGCCCTCGACGGCAAGCTCGACGACGCGCCGACCGAGACCCAGGAACAGCTGGGGCTCACCATCCCGGCCCAGGTCGAGGGTGTGGACGACAACATCCTCAACCCCCGCAACACCTGGGGCGACGCTGCCGCCTACGACGCCGCGGCCGCCAAGCTCCGCAAGATGTTCCAGGACAACTACGAGGCGAAGGGCTTCGCCGAGCTCGGCATCAAGCCGGCGATGTGAGCGCTGCTGGTCTGCACTGACCTGTCGGATCAAGACCGGCGGCGCCAGGATCTGCACTGACATGCGCTGATGGCGCCCGATCCTCCTCGGAGGGTCGGGCGCTTTCGCGTCCCGGGCCGGGTCGGGTCGGGTCGGGTCTGCCGGTCAGTCGAACCCGGGGAAGCCTGCGAGGTCGCCGGCCCCGCGGAACACGTGACAACGACCGTCGCTGCGCACCAGCACCGCCGGGCCGACGAGCAGGCCCTCGTCGGTCTGCATGCCCAGCCGGTAGGGGGCACGCTCGAGGTCGACCGCCTCGACCGAGTGGAGGATCAGCTCCCAGTCGAGCACCTCGGCGCCGTCGCGTTCGGCCACCATCAGGTCGCCGCGTCGGGCGACCAACTCGATGTCGTGGGCGACGGCGGCGGCCACGGCGAATCGACGATGACGCATCGCCTCACGCTACCGCCGGTGGCTACCCTCGGCCCGGTGAGCCTCTTCGACCTGCACGCCTCGTGGGCGTGGGTGGTGATCGTCACCAACGGCCTCGCCGGGGTGTGGGCCCTGGCGGCCAACAAGGTGCCGGCGCTGCGGGCCGGCCTCGCCGAACGGGCGATGTGGGCCCTCACGATCGTGGCCCAGCTCGCCATCGTCGTGCAGGTGACCCTCGGCGCCGTGCTCCTCCAGGAGGAGGGCCGCGAGGCGCCGAGCATGCACGTCTTCTACGGCTTCGTGGCGCTCGCGTCGGTCGGCATCATCTACAGCTACCGCCAGCAGCTCACCGAGTGGCAGTACCTGCTCTACGGCTACGGCGGCCTGTTCCTGATGGGCCTCGGGATCCGCGCTTACTTCCTCACCCCCGGCTTCTGACCG
>JAWSVN010000096.1:15199-23275 GCA_033851875.1 Acidimicrobiales bacterium | reverse complement strand
TCGACCGCTGTCGGGCCGCCGGTGGCGGTGATGCCGGGGACGTTGAAGCTCTCGGTGCCGAAGGCCTGGGCGAACGCCTCGGGCGGCATCGCCAGGAAGAAGCTGTCGTCGGCGATCTGGCTGCGGTGGGCCCGCATCGACGCCCGCTTGGCGCCGGTCTGGTCGGTCACGTCGATCACATAGGACAGGTCGGCCTCGGGGGTGCCGAACACCTCGAGCAGTTCGGGGTCGAAGTCGTTCTCCTCCGGCGGGAGCTGGCCGAGCATCGCCTTCATGGCGTCGCGGTTGGTGGTGGCCTCGTAGACGTGCTCGACGCCCGCCAGCTCGGCGGCCCGCAGACCGACCCGGTGGACCTGGATGTGGTCCGGGTGGCCGTAGCCCCCGTGGTCGTCGTAGATCGTGACCACGTCGGCCTCGACCTCGGTGAGGATCTCGACCAGCTGGGCCGCCGCGGTCTCGACGTCGGCCTGCCAGAAGCAGGCGGGGTCGTCGTTGCTCGGCTCCCCGTCCATGCCCGAGTCGTGATAGCCGAGCATCCGGGGCGCCTCGGCCCCCAGGGCGGCCGCCGACTCGGCGATCTCGACGATGCGCCGCTCCCCAAGCGTCTCGCCCTCGGCCAACACCCCGGGCACCGGCTCGCCGAGCTCGCCGTTGGTGGCACACACGAGCACCACCCGGTGGCCGGCCGCAGCCGCCCGGGCCATCAGGCCGCCGGTCGTGATCGACTCGTCGTCGGGGTGGGCGTGGAAGCACACGAGGGTCGCCATCGCCGCAGCCTAGACACCGTCCCGGCCAGCGGGTGACCGCATTCAGGGCGCCTCGAGGTCCCGGTCGAGCTCGCCCCGGCCTATCCGGCGTCGCCGTCCGGGGGCTGGCCGGCGGTCACGACGCTGTGCTCGTAGGCGAAGACCACCGCCTGCACCCGGTCTCGCAAGCCGAGCTTGGTCAACACGTTCGACACATGCGTCTTCACCGTCACCTCGCCGACGAAGAGCCGCTCGGCGATCTCGGCGTTGGACAGGCCGCGGGCGAGCTCGACCAGGACCTCGCGTTCACGGGCCGTCAGCTGGTCGAGGAGGGGCGACGGTGCTGGGCCCGCGGCACCGACGCCTTCGTTGAGCCCGGTGATCACCCGGCGGGTGACCGACGGCGACAGCAGCGCCTCGCCTCGGGCGACGACCCGGATGGCATCGAGCAGGTCCTCCGGCGGGGCGTTCTTGAGCAGGAATCCGCTGGCCCCGGCCCGGAGCGCGTCGAAGATGTAGTCGTCGGTCTCGAACGTGGTGAGCACCAGCACCTTGGTGTCGGGGGCCTCGGCCAGGAGCAGCGGGGTGGCGGCCAGCCCGTCCATCACCGGCATCTGGATGTCCATCAGCACGACGTCCGGCCTGGCCGACCGCACCAGGCGCAGGGCCTCGTCGCCGTCGCCGGCCTCGCCGACGACGACGAGGTCGTGCTCGTTGTCGATGATCAGCCGCAGACCGCCCCGGAGCATCGCCTGATCGTCGACGAGGAGTACCCGGACGGCGTCGAGCGCGCTGGTCGACGGGTCGGCGCTCATCGGGCCACCGCCACTCGTTCATAGGGCAGTTCGGCTTCGACGACGAAGCCGCCACCGGGCCGCGGACCTGCGGAGACGACCCCCTCGTGGAGGGCGACCCGCTCCCGGATCCCACGCAACCCGTTGCCGCCGCCGTCATGCGAGCCGGCACCGTCATTCGTGCCGGCACCGGACCCGGCACCGCGGTCGGCGATCACGAGGGTGAGTGTGTCGTCGCCGTAGCGGACGGTCACGTCGGCCTCCTCGGTCGCTCCGTGCTTGCGAACATTGGTGAGCGCCTCCTGCACGATCCGGAAGGCCGACAGGTCGAGACTCGGGCTGAGCCGGCGAGCGTCGCCCTCCTCCCGGTAGCGCACGGCGAGGCCGGCGGCCGCCACCTGGGCCCGCAGCTCGCCGAGCCGGTCGAGCCCGGGCAGGGGGTCGTGGCCGGCGCCCCGCTCGGGAGGCCCCGTCGGGACGTCCGGGTCGGCCGACCGGTCGCCACGGAGGAAGGTGAGGAGCTGCTGGAGTTCTCGCACCGCCTCGCGGCTCGAGTCCTCGATCGTGGTGAGGGCCGCGGTGGCGCCCTCGGGATTGTTGGCCAGCACACGTCGGGCCGCGCCGGCCTGGACCCCCATCACGCTGACGTGGTGGGCGACCACGTCGTGGATCTCGCGTGCGATCCGCACCCGGTCATCGACGACGGCTCGCTCGGCGAGGCGCTGCTGCTGGGTGGCGAGTTCGTCGTTGAGGCGCTCGAGCTCAGCGGTCCGTTCCCGCTGCCGTCGGACGAGCTCGCCGATCGCCCAGCCGCCCGCGATGAACACGACGTTGACCGCCAGGGCGATGGTCACGCCGAGCAGCCACGCCCGTTCGGAGTAGAAGCCGAGGTCGATGAAGCGCCGCTCCTCCCAGATCCCCCGACCCAGGGCGATCGCCAGCAAGACGGTGGCGGCGACCCGAACCGGGGTGCGGCGTCTCGCGTCGCCGTCGCTCCCCGCCGCGATCAACAGGAAGAACAGCGCGATCGAGGTGGTCTGGTACTCCTGGACGTAGAGCCAGCGGGCGACCAGCAGCGCGGCGCTCCCGACCAACAGTGCCGTCAGCGGGAAGCGACGCCGCACGATGACCGGCAGGGTTCCCAGGCCGACGACGATCACCGACACGGCGACCGATGGGGAGTCGGCCCAGGGCACCGAGGGACCGATCTCGGCGTAGACCACCACGTAGCCGACGCCGACGACGAAGAGGATCGTGCCGATCACGGCGTCGAGCAGGAAGCCGAGGTCGAGGCGGGAACGAAGGGCGAGCATCGAGGAGAACAGTAGTGACCGACGCGAGGCCGCTCCTCCGCCCGGAGGAGGAACCTCGGTGGCGGGCCTCCTCCTCCGGAGGGGGGACGTCGGCGCCGGATTCCCTCCGTGCTGCCGACGACAGCTCGACGGGCGCCGCCCACACTGGGAGCCATGTTGCAGATCACCGATCTCACGAAACGCTTCGGCGAGGTGCAGGCGGCCGACGGGGTGACCCTCTCGGTGCCCAAGGGCCGCATCGTCGGCTTCGTCGGCCCGAACGGCGCCGGCAAGTCGACGACGATGCGCTCGATCTTCGGCCTGGTCGACCCCGACGGCGGCACGATCACCTGGGACGGCCGCCCGCTCGGGCCCGACGACCGGAGCCGCTTCGGCTACATGCCCGAGCAGCGAGGCCTCTACGCCAAGATGGGCATCGTCGAACAGACCGCCTACTTCGCCCGCCTCAAGGGGCGCTCGGCGAGCGATGCCACGGCCCGGGCCACCGAACTCCTGACCGAACTCGGCCTCGGCGACCGGCTCGACGACCCCCTCGAGAAGCTCAGCCACGGCAACCAGCAGCGGGTCCAGCTCGCCGTCTCCCTCGTCCACGAACCCGAGCTGGCCGTCCTCGACGAACCCTTCAACGGCCTCGACCCACTGGCGGTGGCCCGCCTCGAGGAGTTCCTCGCGACGCTCGCCGCCAACGGCACCGCGGTGCTGTTCAGCTCCCACCAACTCGACCTGGTCGAGAAGATCTGCCAGGACGTCGTGATCATCGCCGCGGGTCGGGTCCGGGCGGCCGGGTCGCTCGACGAGCTCCGCTCCTCCAGCGGCCGGCGGCACGTGACCATCCGGGTCGAGCGGCCCCTCGAGCCGCTGAGCGACCTGTTTGCCGGTCAGCGCCTGTCGTCGGCGTCGACCCGAGAGGTCGTGGTCGACATCGACGACGAGTCCGAACTCGACGCCCTGCTCGCCACCGCCCGATCGGCCGGCCAGGTGTCGGTCTTCAGCTACGAACCGCCGTCGCTCGGCGACATCTTCGAGGAGGTGGCCCGATGAGGTCGTCCGACGCCATCCGCATCGTCTTCCAGCGGGAGATCCGCACCCGGCTGGCGTCCAGCGCCTTCCGGATCGGCATCGCCATCACGCTGCTGGTCGTGCTCGCCGGGGCGACCGCCATCCGTGTCTTCTCCTCCGAGGACGAGACCAAGCTCGGCCTGCTCGGCGACAACCCGCCGGCCGCGGTCGAGTCGCTGCGACAGAGCATCGAGCTGTCGGGCGGCACCCTCGAGATCACCGAGTACGACAGCCGCGACGACGCCGTCGCCGCCCTCGAGGCCGGCGACATCGACGGCGTGGTCGTCGACGGCAGCGAGCTCCTCGTCGAACAGTCGTCGCCCGACCTGCTCTCGCAGGTCTCGCCGGCTTGGCAGACCGCCAACCTCGTCGACGGGCTGGCCACTACCGGCCTCGACGACGCGCAGGTGGCGAGCGCCCTCGGGCACGCCGCCCCGCTGACGATGACCGAGCTCGACGTCGACCCCGACCGCGATGCTCGCCAGGGCATCGCTGCGGTGTCGGTCATCGTCCTGTTCGTCACGGTCCAGATGACGGGGGCATTCATCATGATGAGCGTCCTCGAGGAGAAGTCGTCGAAGGTCGTCGAGCTGCTCCTGTCGTCGATCTCGGCTCGCGATCTGCTGATCGGCAAGCTCCTCGGCTCCGGCCTTGCCGGCCTCGTGCAGATGGCGGTGATCATCGGCGCCCTGCTGGTCGGCATCCAGATCGTCGGCAGCGACGTGATCCCGGACTTCTCGGGCTGGATGTTCGTCGCCGCCGTCGGCTGCTACCTGCTCGGCTACCTGCTCTTCGGCTCGATCATGGCGGCCGGGGCGGCGCTGGTCAGCCGCCAGGAGGACGCCCAGGCGGCGATGACGCCGGTGACGATCCTGTCGATGCTCGCCTACTTCGCCAGCATCTTCGCCGCCACGGCGCCGGACGAGACGGCGTCGAGGATCGTCACGTCGATCCCCTTCGTCGTGCCCTTCGCCCTGCCCGGGCGGATCGCCGTCGGCAATCTCACGTGGTGGGAGGGGATGATCGGTGTCGGCGGAGCCATCGTCGCCGCCGGGCTGCTCCTGTCGCTGGCCGCCCGGATCTACACCCGCTCGGTGCTCCACACCGACCGCCGCATCGGTTGGCGGGAGGCGTGGAGCCTGGGTCGCTGACCGACCCGCAGCGCGTCGCCGACCCGGCTCGGAGCCGGGTCGGCGATCCGCGTCAGGCGGTCCGGGTCAGGCGATCGTGCCGGCGTCGCGCAGGCCGGTGAGACGGTCGGCGCCGATGCCGAACTCGCTCAGCACCTCGTCGGTGTGCTGGCCGGCGTGAGCGGCGGGCCGCACGACCTCGGGTGCGGTGCGACTGAAGCGGGGAGCCGGGCCGGCCTGGGTCTGGCCGGCGACGTCGATGAAGGTGCCTCGCTCGACCATGTGGGGGTGTTCGGTCGACTCCTCGGGGCTGAGCACCGGGGCGAAGCACACGTCGGTGTGCTCCATGATCTCGCACCACTCGTCACGAGACTTGGTCTTGATGACCTCGGCGACCGTCTGCTTCATCTCCGGCCACTTCGACCGTTCGTTCTGGGGCGGGAAGTCGGGCATGTCGCCCAGGCCCGAGAGGCGCAGCAGTTCGGCGTAGAACTGGGGCTCGATGCTGCCCAGCGAGATGAAGCCACCGTCACTGCATTCGTAGACGTCGTAGAACGGGGCGCCGGTGTCGAGCATGTTGGTGCCCCGCTCGGGGTTCCACACCCCGGCGGCCTTGAGGCCCCAGAACATGTTCATCAGCGACGCGGCACCGTCGACCATGGCGGCGTCGACCACCTGGCCCTGGCCCGACTGCCTCGCCTCGAACAGTGCGCACGCGATGCCGAAGGCGAGGTACATACCGCCGCCGCCGAAGTCGCCGACGAGGTTGAGGGGCGGGAGCGGCTTCTCGCCGGCCCGGCCGATTGGCTCGAGAGCCCCGGCCAGGGCGATGTAGTTGATGTCGTGGCCGGCGGCGAGGGCGTAGGGGCCTTCCTGCCCCCAGCCGGTCATGCGGCCATAGACCAGCTTCGGGTTGCGGGCGAGGCAGTCGTCGGGCCCGAGACCCATGCGCTCGGTGACGCCGGGGCGAAAGCCCTCCATCAGGACGTCGGCCTTCTCGACGAGGTCGAGCACGAGGGCCACGCCCTCGGGCGACTTGAGATCGACGCCGATCGAGCGACGGCCGCGGGCCAGCGGGTCGGGCGGCGGCGTGGCCGGGTCACCCCCTCGCACCGCAGAGGCACGCTCCACGCGGATGACATTGGCCCCCATGTCGGCCAACATCATGGCGCAGAAGGGGCCGGGGCCGATCCCGGCCAGTTCGATCACGTTCACACCCTCGAGAGGTCCCATGGCGCCACGCTACGTCGGCCGCCACGGGGGTACCAAGACGCAGCCCCCGGTACCGCACCCGCGACCACACCGACGCCGTCCCGCCGCTGACCGTCAGCCTGCGGAGAGGCCCCGTTCAGCAGGTTGACAGGCACTAGATTGACAGGGTGCGAACCCTGCCGATCTCGGCCGTGGCCGGCCCCCAGCTGTCGGCCCGTCAACTCCATGACCTCCTGCGGCTCCGGGTCGACATCTTCGTGGTGGAACAAGACTGCCCGTATCACGAGATCGACGGGCGCGACCTGCTCGCCACCACCGAACACCTGTGGATGTCGGACGACCAGGGTGTGGCGGCGTCGGTCCGCGTCCTCGATGACACGGTCGGGCGCCGCATCGGCCGGGTCGTCACCCGGGCCGACGTGCGGGGCGCCGGGCTGAGCAGCGCCCTGATCGAGGTGGCGCTCGAGCGGATCGGCGACGACACCGCCGTGCTCGACGCCCAGGCCCACCTCCAGGAGTTCTACGGCCGCTTCGGGTTCGAGGGGATCGGCGACGTCTTCGACGAGGACGGCATCCCCCACCGCACGATGCTGCGACGGAGCTCATCGGAGGCCGGGTGAGCCGGTCGCACATGGGCGCCGCCGGAATCGGCCTGGTGGCCGGCCTCGGCCTGGCCGCTGCCGTGCTGACCGGCGACGACGGACCGCCGCCGGCCGTGGTCCCCGTGCCCGGCACGGTGGTGGCGATCGCGACCCCGCCCGCGGTGCTCGGCCCGGCGGGCGCGCTCGACGTCGACGGCTGGCTCAACACCGAGGCCCGCTCGCTCGACGCTGCCCGGGGTCGGGTGACGGTGGTCCACTTCTGGGCCCTCGACTGCGGCGACTGCACCGACATGACCCCGGCCCTCGGCGCGCTGCTCAGCGAATACGGGGCGGCGGGCCTCCAGGTGGTCTCGGTCCACAGCCCCCGCTTCGATCACGAACGCGACGACGGAGCGGTCATCCTCGCCGCCGACGCCCTCGCCATGACCTGGCCGATCGCCCTCGATCACCGGGGTCGGTCGCTCGACACGTGGCAGGGCGAGCGGGCGTTCCTGCCGCGAACCTACGTGGTCGATGCCAACGGCCAGATCCGCTACAACCGGGTCGGCAACGGCGACATCGACGTGTTGGAGTCGACCGTCGCCTGGCTGCTCGCCAACGGGGGCGCGTGATGGCCGACGTGATCCGTCTGCTGTTCGAGGGTTTCGACGCCGCCCTGCTCCCGGCCACTCTCGTCTTGTTCGTCCCCGGGATCGGCGCTGCCTTGGCGGCCCGCCAGGAGTCGACCCCGGCCCTGCTCGGCTACGGCGCCGCGCTCGCGTCGTGCGCCTGGCTGCGCTACGCCGATGTGATCGGCCAGCCCGGCGGGTTCCTCGTCGGCGTCGCCTTCACCACCGCGGCCGCGATCCTGGTGTTCCCCATCATCCGTCGGCTCGACGTCGTCTCGGCCGCCGGGGGCGCCCTGGCCGGCTACGCCACGTCGCTGCTGTGGGTCCCCGAGGTCGGGCCCCGGTTCGGCGACGTGTTGCCCGGGGTCTTCGCCGGGGGCGCCAAGTCGGTGATCCTCACCTCGATCTACCTGGTCGGCCTGCTGTCCCCCCTGCTCGCGGTCGGCGCCGTGTTGCAGATGATCCCCGACCTGGCGGAACTGCCGATCCGGTTCCCGATGATGGTGATCGGCGGAGGCATCCTGCTCGGCTTCGCCGCCGCCAGCTTCCTCGGCCTCGAGGCCGAGCTGATCGACCAGCTCCTCGACTGGCGCCCCTGAGCCCCAGTCACCC
>JAWSVN010000096.1:0-15178 GCA_033851875.1 Acidimicrobiales bacterium | reverse complement strand
CCGCGCTCAACGCGGGGCGGGCGCGGCCGACGGGGACGACATGGCTGTGGGCGCCGTCGACTGGCTGCTGGGCGGCAAGCTCGGCGAGCATCTGCGATTCGCCGCGCCCGTCGCCTCGGCCGTGCTGATGATCGAAGCGATCGGCGTCGCCCTCACGGCCTTCACCGGGCTCGTCGACCACCAGCGCAACGGGTCGCTCGACCAGACCGAGCTGCTCTACATCCTCTTCCTCGCCGGGTTGGCCCTCTCCGCCGCGCTCACCACCCGTTCGATGGCCGACGGTTTCGGCATCAGCGGGCCCCGGGACCTGGTCGGCCTCGGCACCGGCGTCGGGCAGTTCGTCTTCGCCGGCATGCTCGTCTGGATCACCTGGGTCGACCCGCTCGACGGCTTGACCAACGCCGTGATGACCGGAATCGCCGTCTTCTGCGCCTTCGCCGGGCTGTCGACCTTGGCGAAGGTTCACGCCGAGACGGCCACCGGCGCGGTTGCAGACTGACACCTCGGCCTCGGCGCCGCCTGACCGCCGAGCGCTCCACATTGCTCGATCCGCCCGGCCCGACCTATGTTTTGCGCCCGTGCGCAGCGCCAAGGACTTCTTCAAGCCTCTCGCCGTCGGGGCTCCCGCCCCCGTCACCGAGATCCCTGTCCGCCCGTCGAGGATGATCCACTTCTTCCCGCCGTCGAACGCCAAGATGCGGGGCAAGGTTCCCGACATCGCGCCGACGGTCGACGTGATCCTCGCCAACCTCGAAGACGGCGTGCCCGCCGACCAGAAGGAGGAGGCCCGCGCCGGCCTGATCGAGGTCGGCAAGACCGTCGACTTCGGCACCACCCAGTTCTGGACCCGGGTCAACTCGCTCGACTCGCCCTGGGGCCTCGACGACCTCGTCGCTGCGGTCACCGAGATCGGCGACAAGCTCGACGTCATCATGATCCCGAAGGTGGAGGGTCCCGAGGACATCCACTACGTCGACCGCCTCCTGGCCCAGCTCGAGGCCAAGGCGGGCCTCGAGCGCCCGATCCTGGTGCACGCGATCCTCGAGACCGCCCGCGGCGTGTCCAACGTCGAGGAGATCTGTGGCGCCTCGCCCCGCATGCAGGGCCTCTCCCTCGGCCCGGCCGACCTGGCCGCCAACCGCCGCATGAAGACGACCCGCGTCGGCGGTGGCCACCCCGGCTACCTGGTCCGCCAGGACCCCGACGCCGATGCCCCCGACGCGGAGCGCACCACCTACCAGCAGGACCTGTGGCACTACACGATCGCCCGCATGGTCGACGCCTGCGTGATGCACGGGATTCTCCCGTACTACGGCCCCTTCGGCGACATCAAGGACACCACGGCGTGTGAGGACCAGTTCCGGAACGCCTACCTGCTCGGCTGTGTCGGCGCCTGGAGCCTCCACCCGGTACAGATCGACATCGCCAAGAAGGTGTTCTCCCCCGACCCGGCCGACGTGGCTCACGCCCAGCGGGTGATCGAGGCGATGGGCGACGGCACCGGCGCCATCATGCTCGACGGCAAGATGGAGGACGACGCCTCGGTGAAGCAGTGCCGCGTGGTGTACGAGCTCGCCAAGTTCCTCGCCGCCGACGACCCGGCACTCGCCACCGCCTACGGATTCTGAGGAGATGACGATGAAGGTTCGTCGTTCCGTTCTGTACATGCCGGCCGCCAACGCCCGGGCGTTGGAGAAGGCCAAGGACATCGCCGCCGACGCGCTGATCTTCGATCTCGAGGACGCCGTGGCCCCCGACGCCAAGGAGACCGCACGTGCCCAGGCGGTCGCCGCCGCCGGCTCGGGCGACTACGGCCACCGCGAGATCACGATTCGCTGCAACGGCCTCGACACCCCGTGGGGTGCCGACGACGTGGCGGCCGCCGCCACGTCGGGTGCCTCCGCCGTGGTGATCCCCAAGGTCGGCTCGGTCGCCTACCTCGATGAGATCTCTGGCGCCCTCGACGCCGCCGGCGCACCGACCGAACTGACGATCTGGGCGATGATCGAGACACCGACGGCGGTGCTCGACGTGCGTCAGATCGCCGCCCACCCCCGGGTCGAGGTGCTGGTGATGGGCACCAACGACCTCTACCGGGAACTGCAGGCCGTGATGGTCGCCGACCGCCACCCGGTCCTCCCCCACCTCGCCACCGCCCTGCTCGCCGCCCGCGAGGCCGGCGTGATGATCCTCGACGGCGTCTACAACGACGTGAAGAACCCGGACGGCTTCGCAGCGGAGGCGACCGTCGGCTTCGAGATGGGCTTCGACGGCAAGACCCTGATCCACCCCACCCAGGTGGCGCCCACCAACGACACGTGGGCCCCCTCGGCCGACGAGGTGGAGCACGCTGGCAAGGTGATCGAGGCCTTCGACGCCGCCCAGGCCGAGGGCAAGGGCGTGGTCACGGTCGATGGCCGCATGATCGAGAACCTGCACGTGGCGATGGCGCAGCGCACGCTGGCCATCGCCGCCGCGATCGCTCGCTGATCAGGTCAGTGGCCGGCGGGCGACACCGTCGGCCACGGCGGCCTCGGCCACCGCTCGGGCGACCGCCACCGGCACGTCACGGTCGAACACCGACGGCACGATGAAGCCCGGCTCGAGCTCGTCGGCCGTCACGCCCTCGGCGATCGCATGGGCGGCGGCGAGCTTCATGCCCTCGGTGATGTCGCTCGCGGCCACGTCGAGGGCGCCGCGGAAGATGCCGGGGAATGCCAGCACGTTGTTGATCTGGTTGGGATAGTCGCTGCGGCCGGTCGCCATCACCGCGACGAGACCGTCGACCTCCTCGGGCCGGATCTCGGGGTCGGGGTTGGCCATGGCGAACACGACCGGATCCGACGCCATCGCCTTCACGTCGTCGACCGACAGCACCCCCGGGGCGCTCACACCGATGAAGACGTCCGCACCGGCGATCACGTCCGACAGTGCTCCCTGCAGGCCACGAGGGTTGGTGTTCTCGGCGAACCAGGTCTTCGACGCGTTGAGGTTGTCGCGGCCGACGTAGATGGCGCCCTTGGAGTCGACGCCGACGATGTCGGTGGTGCCCTTGTCGAGCAGCATCTTGGAGATGGCGACACCGGCGGCGCCGACGCCCGACACGACGACGGTGATGTCGGTGAACGACTTGCCGACCAGCTCGAGGGCGTTCTCCAGGCCGGCGATCGTCACCACGGCCGTGCCGTGCTGGTCGTCGTGGAAGACGGGGATGTCGAGCCGTTCCTTGAGCTCGGCCTCGATCTCGAACGCGCCGGGGGCGGCGATGTCCTCGAGGTTGATGCCGCCGAAGGTCGGGGCGAGACGGATGACGGTCTCGATCAGTTCCTCGGGGGTGTCGACATCGAGGCAGATCGGGAAGCCGTCGACCCCGCCGAACTCCTTGAACAGCAGGGCCTTGCCCTCCATCACCGGCATCGCGCCCTTGGGGCCGATGTCGCCGAGCCCGAGCACGGCGGTGCCGTCGGAGACGATCGCGACCGTGTTCTTGCGGATCGTCAGATCGTTGGCGAGGGCCTCGTCGGCGGCGATGGCGTTGCAGACCCGGGCGACGCCGGGGGTGTAGGCCATCGACAGATCGTCGCGGTCGCCGACCGGCATCAGCGGCAGCACCTCGATCTTGCCGCCCTCGTGCATGCGGAAGGTGCGGTCCCACCAGTCGATCAGGGTCACGCCCTCCACGCCGGTGACGGCGTCGACCACCTGCTGTTGGTGGTCGGTGTCGATGCAGTTGACGACCATCTCCCGCTCGAGGGTCGGGCCCTTGGCCACGAACCCGTCGACGGCGAAGATGTTGCCGCCGGCCTCGCCGATCGCGGTGGTCAGCCGACCCAGGACACCGGGGCTGTTGTCGAGGCTGACCTGGATCGAGATGGAGTACTGCGTGGATGGAGATGCTGTCGGCATCGGGACACACTACGGCGTTCCCGTCCGGCGAACGAAGTGATCAGCCCAGGTGCCCGCAGCCGGCGCAGGGAACCGGACCGAAGTGCGTGGTGTGGGCGGTGAAGGCCTGTCCGTCGTGGTAGCGAAGGCGATGCGCCCCCTCGGGGTCGGGGTGCCAACCGGCCGCCACCCGCTGCAGGGGCTGGATGGTGCGGAGATCGGCGCTGCGGGTGAGAACTCGTGCGGTCATGGCATCCAGCATTGACCGTCCGGGCCCGGAGCAAACCGGGGACTTCCCCCGAGTTCGCGGCGGCCATCGGGGGCGCGTCGCGCTCCCCCGGCTTCGCTGCCGACCAGAGGCGCCCGGCTACATACGGTCGAGCAGCTCGCGCTTCTTCTGCTCGAACTCGTCGTCGCTGACGATGCCGCGGCGGCGCAGCTCGTCGAGTTTGGCGATCTGGTCCGGGATCGACTCGACCGGGGCGGAACCGACGTTGACCCGGTCGAACTTCCGGTTCTCGTTGTCTTCCATCTGGCGGTAGATCTCGTTCTGCACGTTCAACGGGCGCCGGATGTCCTCGAAGTTCTGGTTCCCCATCTCGCCCGCCGACTCGATCACGAGGTCACCCGAACGGATCAGGCGCTCCCACAACGACTGCCGGAAGAAGACGGTGTTGACCCGCTCGAGCGGGATCTCGATGCCCTCGCGAGACACCACCCCCGTCCGCACGATCAGCCGATCGGTGGTCACCACGAAGTTGGTCGTGTTCCACACCACATAGCGCATGCCGAACCAGACGAGGGCGGCCAGGATCAGCACCCCGGCGGCGGCGCTGAGGATCGAGCTGCCGCTGAACAACAGGACGACGACGCCGAGGGAGATCGTCACCACCAGCACGGCGACCTGAGCGGCGAAGTACCACCAATGCGGTCGGAGGTCGAGCACCACCCGTTCGCCGTCGTTGAGCTGGTGTTCGGGAAAGGGCACCTCCGCAGACTAGTGGCCCTCCCTCGCGCGGTTGGTGCCGTGGCTGTCGGTGGAGGTCGGTAGGGTCTGCACCCGTGCACCCGAGCGACCTGCTGGCCGGACTCAACGAGCGGCAACACGACGCCGTCACCGCTACCGGCGGTCCCCTCGTCGTGCTCGCCGGCGCCGGGTCGGGCAAGACCCGGGTCCTCACCCGGCGCATCGCCTACCGGATCGTCGACGGCCAGACCGACCCGTCGAAGGTGCTCGCGCTCACCTTCACCCGCAAGGCGGCCAGCGAGTTCCGCCGTCGCCTCCAGACCAACGGCCTGCGTGACGACGTGGTGGCCGGCACCTTCCACGGCGTCGCCCTCACCCAGCTCCGCCAGCGGTGGGCCGAACGGGGCATCGAGCCGCCGGCGATGCTCGAGCGCAAGTTCAGCTTCATCGCTCAGCTCCTCGGTCGACGACGCGGGGTCGAGCCGCTCGACGTCGTCAACGAGATCGAGTGGGCCCGGGCCCGGCTCGTGCACCCCGACGACTACGGCAACGCCGCCGAGCTCGCCGGCCGTACCCCGCCGATCCCGCCCGACGACCTCGCCGAGCTGATGGAGCGGTTCCAGCAGGAGAAGCGACGCCGCCGGGTCGTCGACTTCGACGACCTGCTGACCCTCGCCATCCGCGACCTCAAGGCCGACCCCGACTACGCCGCCGCCGTCCGCTGGCGACACCGCCACCTCTACGTCGACGAGTTCCAGGACGTCAACCCGCTCCAATTCGAACTGTTGCGGCAATGGCGGGGCGACAGCGACGACCTCTTCGTCGTCGGCGACCCCAACCAGGCGATCTACGGCTGGAACGGTGCCGATCCGCATCTGCTCACCGACTTCGCCAAGCGGGAGCAGGCCTCCACCGTCATCGACCTGCGCGACAACTACCGCTCGACGCCGCAGATCCTGACGATGGCCACCGCGGCCCTGGCCGGCAAGGCCGCTGCCCTCATCCCCCACCAGCCCGACGGCGCCGTCCCCACCCTCGCCGCGTTCGGCTCCGACCTGCAGGAGGCCGCCGGCATCGCGCGGGCGGTGAAGACCGCCCACCACTCCGGCTCGAAGTGGGCCGACCAGGCCGTGCTGGTGCGAACCAACGCCCAGCTCGTGGCGATCGAGCGGGCGCTGGTCGAGGAGGGTGTGCCGGTCCGTGTGAAGGGCGGCGCCGGCCCGCTGTCGACCCCCGAGGTGCGTGACGCCCTCCGGAGCCTCGGTCGCCCCGGCGTCGACCTGTCGATGGCGACGGCCACCCTCGCCGAAGAACTGACCGCCCAGGCCGAACGGGGCGACGAGACCAACGCCGAGGCCGAACGGCGCCAGAACGTCGAGGCGTTCATCCGCCTGGTCGGCGACTACCTCACGGTCGACCCCGCACCGTCGGGCCCCGGCCTGCAGGCGTGGATCGCCACCCTGTCCGACGGCGGCGTCGACGCCTCGGGCGATGCGGTCGAGCTGTCGACCTTCCACGGGGCCAAGGGCCTCGAGTGGCCGGTGGTCCACGTCGGCGGCCTCGAGAAGGGTTTCGTGCCGATCGGCTACGCCAAGACGGGCGCCCAGCTCGCCGAGGAACAACGCTTGCTCTACGTCGCCGTCACCCGGGCGGAGCGGGAACTCCACCTGTCGTGGGCGGCCGAGCGCACCTTCGGCACCAAGACGGTCAAGCGTCAGCCGTCGCCCCACCTCGACCTGCTCCAATCGGCGATCGACCACCTCCGGGCCGGCCATCGGCCGGTCGACTGGCGGGCCGAGCTGGCCAAGAGCCGGGCCCAGGTCACCTCCAAGGGCCGCCAGTCGAAGAAGGTCGAGCGCAACCCGGTCGGCGATCCCCTGTTCGACGCCCTCCGCGAGTGGCGGCGCGACCAGGCCCGAGCCGCCGACGTGCCGGCGTATGTCGTGTTCAACGATCAGACGCTGCGAGCGATCGCCAAGCGGCGACCCACCACCAAGAGCCAGCTCGCCGGCATCTCCGGCATCGGCCCGACGAAGCTCGAACGCTTCGGCGACGCCGTGCTCGAGCTGATTCGCTCCGCCGACTGACCGCCCACCGACCGGCGGAGCGGCAGCGCGACTAGTCCGACGAGTCGCGCTGGGACGTGAGGGCGGCGATCTTCGAGAAGTCGATGCTGATGAACAGGCCGCGGCTCTCCGCCCGCAGATGCTCCTCGCCGCCGGGGTCGCCGGCGTCGGCCGAGAACAGGTGGCAGGTGCAGAAGATCTTGCGCCCCTCCACCCGATCGATCCACGCCTCGAACCGCAGGGGCACGTGCAGCGGGGTCGGCCGCTTGTAGTCGATCTCGAGGTGGGCGGTCATGCCGGGATTGCCCGACATCGCTTGCACCGCTCCGAGGACCTCGTCGAACGCGGCGGCCACCCAGCCTCCGTGCACGTGGCCCGGCGGACCCTCGTAGGCGTGACCGAAGGTGACGGTCCCGATCACGCGATCGCCCTCGACGTCGAGCTCGACCGGCGGGGCCAGTGGATTGGCCCGCCCGATCACCGGGCTGAAGTCGGCGTGTCCGGCCGGAGGACCGTCGCTGCCGCGGTCTCCCTCTTCGGGGTCATCCGACGTGCCGGCGAGGGCCGCCTCGGCGTAGCCCTCGTAGCGACGGCCGAAGTCGAATCGGCCGAGCCGTTCGGCCGCAGCCTCGAGGTCGGCGAGGATCGCTTCGAGCTCGGCCTGGGGCGAGGTGGTGGCGACCAGCCGGTCGGTGATGGCCCGCATGGCGTCGCCGATCCGCCAGGTGACCTGGCGGCGGGGATCGACCTGATCGAGACGCTCGGCGGCGAAGAAGGCTCGGGCCAGCTCGGGGTCGATCTCGTCGGGCATCGGCCCTTCTTAGCCCTCCGACCCGGCAGGAAGGTAAACGGCGAGCACCGGACAGTGATCGCTCGGCTTGGTGCCCTTGCGGCCGTTGCGGTCGACGAGGTCGAGGACGCAACGGTCGGCCAACGACGGCGTCGACAGGAGGTAGTCGATGCGGATGCCCTCACGCTTGTGGAACCGGCCGGCCTGGTAGTCGTAGTAGCTGAACAGCTTGTCGGTGTCGTGGTGGCGGCGGAATGTGTCGACCAGGCCCCACTCGGCGACCTCGGCGAGGGCGGTCCGTTCGGGTTCGGTCACGTGGGTGAGTCCCTCGAACACGTCGCGGTCCCACACGTCGCGGTCCTCGGGGGCGATGTTCCAGTCGCCGGCCACGATCACCTCGCCGGCCGGATCGGCCGTGGCCTCCAGGTGGTCCCGGAGCCGACCGAGCCACGACAGCTTGTAGTGGTAGTGGTCGTGGCCGACCTCGCGCCCGTTGGGCACGTAGACGCTGTGGATGCGGATCCCGGCGCACGTCGCCGACACCAGGCGGGCGTCCGGGTCGGGCTCGATCCCCTCGGCGAACCCGCCGACGGGATCGTCGAGGCCGACGCGCGACAAGATGGCCACCCCGTTCCACCGACCTTCGCCGTGATGGACCGACTCGTAGCCGAGGTCGGTGAAGTCCTGGGCCGGGAACGCGTCGTCGGCCAGCTTGGTCTCCTGCATGCACACCACATCGGGCCGCACCTGCTCGAGCCACTCGGTGACACGGGGCATCCGGGCGTTGAGCGAGTTGACGTTCCAGGTGGCGACGAGCAGCGCCCGCGTCGACGGGTCGTCGGCGACATCGGGAGCGGCGGCGACATCGGGGGCGGCAGCTGAGGAGATCACGCCGCCGACCCTAGCGACCTGGCTCGCGGCCCTCGCACCGGGCATGCTGGCGGCGATGGCCGTGACGCTGTGGAACGACTACATCTGCCCGTGGGCCTACGCCGCCCGCCCCCTCACCGGGTGGCTGCGAGCCCAGGGGGTGCGGGTGGAGGTCCGCGCCTTCGAGCTGCACCCCGATCTGCCGCCCGAGGGTCGACGGGTGCGACCCGGCGGCCGACTCGACGCCGTGTTCGACCACATCGCCGCCGAGTGCGCCGCGACGGGGCTCGAGTTCGCCAAGCCGGCCCGGAGTCCGAACACCCATCGACTCCTCGGCGTCACCGAACTGGTCGCCGCCCACCATCCGAGCGCGTTCGACGCCGTCGACGACGGGCTCGCTCGGCTCCACTGGGTCGACGGCGGCGCCCTCGACGACGCCGACGCCGTCGACGCGATCCTCGCCGGCGCCGGGGTCGACGCCGGCGAACTCCGTCGCCGCGAGGCCGACGGCGAGGGGGAGACCCTGCTCGAGGCAGCGATGGCGCTGGCCGCCGAGGCCGAGGTGACCGGCACCCCGGCGTGGCGCATCGGCCCGATGACGATCACCGGCCTGCATCCCCCGGCGCAGTTCCAGCGCTGGGCCGAGCGGCTCCTGGAACGCAACCCCGACGCAGCGCACTGAGATCTCCGCCGAGACAGGGCGACGGGGGCGGTAGCATTCCCTGCCGTGGCTGCACACCCCGTCAACGATGCCGGACCCAACGCCTGGTTGGTCGACGAACTGCGTCAGCAGTATCGCGACAACCCCCGATCCGTCCCCGCCGAGTGGCGCGAACGGTTCGAGGCCGAGGCCAATGGCTCCCCCGCCCCCACCGCCGCTCCGGCCCCCGCTGCGGGTGCCCCGGCGACTGCTCCCGCTGACACCCCGACCCCTGCTGCGCCGGCCCTGCCGGCCAGCGGCGGTGCGACCAACGGCGCTGCCGCTCCCACCGCCGCACCGCCTGCGCCGGCCGCAAAGGCCGACGCCAAGCCGGCAGCCGAGGAGCCCGGCGAACCGCTGCGTGGCGTCGCCGCCCGCATCGTTGCCAACATGGAGTCCAGCCTCGAGGTGCCGACCGCCACCTCGATCCGCGAGGTCCCCGCCCGCCTCCTCGAACTCAACCGCAAGGTGCTCAACAACCACCTGCGCCGGGTCCGTGGCGGCAAGACGAGCTTCACCCACCTGATCGCCTACGCCATCGTGCGGGCCATCGCCGAAGAAGTGCCGGCGATGAACAACCGCTACGCCGTCGGCAGTGACGGCAAGCCGCGCATCATCCGCAGCGAGCAGGTCAACCTCGGCATCGCGGTCGACCAGCAGAAGTCGGACGGCACCCGATCACTGATCGTGCCGGTCATCAAGAACGCCCAGGAGCTCGACTTCGCCGGCTTCGTCGACGCCTACGAAGCCTTGATCGGCAAGGTCCGCGACAACAAGCTGTCCGTCGACGACCTCACCGGCGCCACGATCAGCATCACCAACGTCGGCACCCTCGGCACCGTGCAGTCGGTGCCGCGCCTGATGAAGGGTCAGAGCGCCATCATCGGCCTGGGCCGCATCGGCTACCCGACCGAGTTCGAGGGCGCCGACCCCAAGGTCCTCGCCCAGCTCGGCATCTCGAAGGTCATGACGGTCACCTCGACCTACGACCACCGCGTGATCCAGGGCGCCGAGTCGGGGCTCTTCCTCAAGAAGGTCCATGAGCTGCTGATGGGCGGCGACGACTTCTACGCCAGCACGTTCGAGGACATGAACGTGCCCTACACGGCCGTGAAGTGGAACGTCGACCACGGCGCCACGACCAGCGACGAGCTCGACGGCCTCGGCGCCAAGCAGATGGCGGTCAACACCCTCATCAACCAGTACCGGGTGCGCGGCCACCTGATCGCCAACACCAACCCGCTCAGCGACGGCCCCGCGGCCATGCACCCCGAGCTCGACCCGGCCTCGTTCGGTCTGTCGATCTGGGACCTCGACCGCGAGTTCCTCACCGGCTTCCAGGGCGGCGTCTACGCCGCGATCGGTGGCCAGGCCCAGCACATGAAGCTCGGCGACATCCTCGGCGTGCTCCGCGATGCGTACTGCCGCACGATCGGTGTGGAGTACATGTTCATCGCCGATCCCGAGGAGAAGCGCTGGATCCAGGAGCAGGTCGAGGGCGTCAACGACAAGTTCGCTCGCGACGACCAGCACCACATCCTCGAGCGGCTCAGCGCCGCCGAGGCGCTCGAGAAGTTCCTCGCCGCCCGCTACGTCGGCCAGAAACGGTTCGGGCTCGAGGGTGCCGAGTCGGCGATCCCGATCATCGACGCCGTGCTGTCGGCCGCCGCCGACGCCGACATGGAGCGCGCCATCATCGGCATGGCCCACCGCGGCCGGCTCAACGTGCTCGTCAACATCATGGGCAAGACCTACGAGGGCCTGTTCACCGAGTTCGAGGGCAACGTCACCGCAGCCGACATCCAGGGCTCGGGCGACGTGAAGTACCACCTCGGCTTCACCGGCACCCACACCTCGCCGGCCGGCAACGAGATCGCCACCGAGCTCGCCGCCAACCCGTCCCACCTCGAAGCGGTCGCCCCGGTCGTGGTCGGCGCCGCCCGCGCCCACATGGACCAGAGCGACGCCGGCAACTACCCGGTGCTGCCGATCATCCTCCACGGCGACGCCGCGTTCGCCGGGCAGGGCGTCGTCGCCGAGACCTTCAACCTGTCGCAGGTCCGTGGCTACACCGTCGGCGGCTCGGTCCACCTGATCGTCAACAACCAGCTCGGCTACACCACCGCCCCCCACCACAGCCGCTCGTCGGAGTACTCCACCGACGTGGCCAAGATGGTGCAAGCGCCGATCTTCCACGTGAATGCGGACGACCCCGAGGCCTGCGTGCGGGTGGCCCGCCTCGCCTTCGAGTTCCGTCAGCGGTTCAACAAGGACGTCGTGATCGACATGATCGGCTACCGCCGTCACGGTCACAACGAGGGCGACGACCCGAGCTACACCCAGCCGCTGATGTACCGGAAGATCTCCGAGCGGCCGCCGGTGCGCACCCTCTACACCCAGAACCTGATCGACCGCGGCGACATCAGCGTCGAGGAGGCCGAGCACGCCCTCGACTACTTCCAGGACCTGCTCCAGACCGCCCTCGACGCCACCCGCAACTCGGCGCCGCCGGCCGGCCTGCTCGCCGCTCCCCCACCTCCCCCGGTCGGCGTGCTGCCCCACGTCGAGACCGGCGTGTCCAAGGAACTGCTCGACCAGGTCTACGCCGCGATGAGCACGGTGCCCGAGGGGTTCACCGTCCATCCGAAGCTGGCTCGCCAGCTCGCCAACCGCGACAAGATGTGGGCCGAGGGCGACATCGATTGGGCCCTCGGCGAGGCCTTCGCCATCGGCACCCTGCTGGCCGAAGGCAATTCGGTCCGACTGGCCGGCCAGGACTCGCGGCGCGGCACCTTCGCCCACCGACACGCGACCCTCCACGACTACGAGACCGGCGAGGAGTTCACCCCGCTGTCGACCGCCGGGCCCGAGGGCACCGACCTGTGGATCTACGACTCGACGCTGTCGGAGTACGCCGCCCTCGGCTTCGAGTACGGCTACGCCCACGCCAATCGCGATGCCCTCGTGATGTGGGAGGCCCAGTTCGGCGACTTCGTCAACGGCGCCCAGATCATCATCGACCAGTTCCTGGTCGCCGCCGAGGACAAGTGGAAGCAGCCGACGTCGCTGACGATGCTCCTCCCCCACGGCTACGAGGGCCAGGGTCCCGAGCATTCCTCGGGTCGCCTCGAGCGCTTCCTCCTGCTGTGCGCAGAGGACAACATGCAGGTGGCCAACGCAACCACCGCCGCCCAGTTCTTCCACCTGCTGCGCCGTCAGATCGTGCGCGACGTGAAGAAGCCGTTGGTCGTGTTCACGCCGAAGTCCGGGCTGCGGGCCAAGTGGTCACGCAGCCGGGTCGAGGACCTGCTGACCGGTTCGTTCGCAGAGGTTCTCGACGATGCGGGCGTAACCGATCCGGCGTCGGTGTCGCGCGTGGTGTTCGCCAGCGGCAAGGTCGCCGCCGAGGCGATCGAGCGCCGCGACGAGCTCGGTGTGCCCGCCGCCGTGGTGCGGGTGGAGCAGCTCTACCCGTGGCCGTTCGACGATGTCGCCGCCGCCCTCGACCGCTACAGCAATGCCCGCGAGATCGTCTGGCTCCAGGAGGAGCCCGAGAACATGGGTCCGTGGAACTCGGTGAAGGGTCGTCTCTACGAGGCCCACGGCGACACCCACTCGATCCGTCGGGTGAGCCGCACCGAGTCGGGGTCGCCCGCCACCGGCTCGTCGAAGATCCACGCCCAGGAGCAGGACGAGCTGCTCAACCGCGCGTTCGCCTCGAGCTGAGGCCGAGGCGTCGCCGGGCGGGGCGCCCCGCCGTCAGGCGAGTTCGAGACCGATCACGGCGCCCAGGTCCGCGAGGGCCTGGGGGCCGGACGTCACCTTGATCGTCGTCATCCCCATGGCCTTGGCCGGCTTGAGGTTGATGCCGAGATCGTCGAGGAAGACCGCGTCGGCGGCCTCCACGCCCACGGTCTCGAGGGCGATCTCGTAGAACCGCACCTCGGGCTTGCGTACCCCGACGACCGACGACTCGATCACGTGATCGAACAGGCCGATCACCTCGCGCACGTCGTCGGGCGACTCCTGCCACGAACGGAAGTTGTTGGTGAGGCACGCGGTGCGGAACCCGGCGGCTTTCACCCGGTTCAACCCCTCGACCATCTCGGGACGGATGTCGCCATGGATCAGTTCGAGGATCTTCCGGCCGTCGACCGTGTGACCACGCTCGGCCGCCTCGGCCTCGAACAGCTCGGCGAAGCCGGCGACGTCGACGTCGTTGCGTTCGAACTTCGCCCACGCATTGTCGTCGGGGTTGGTCGAGTTGATCGTGCGGATGAGCCCGTCGGGCAGACCGTTGTCGGCCTCGTAGGTCTCGAACGCCTCGAACGGCGACGTGAGGATCACGCCACCGAAATCGAAGAGGACCGCGCGGAACGGACCGGCTGAACTGTCGGGGGTGGTGGGGTTCGGCACGGCGGCGACTCTATGCACCGCTCGGCCGTCGCCACAAGACACGGGCCGCTGCGTTCGCGACGCGCGATCGAGAAAGCCCGCCTGGTGCCTGGGCTCCGGCGATGAGCGACAGCGAGGGCTCAACAAGTCTGCGGGTATCCAAGGTTTGCTGGCGCGTCGGTGATTCACTGGTAACGATCATGAGCCCCTCCGCGTCCACGCATCTCGTTGTCGATGGCTCCAACATCGCCACCGAGGGCCGCAATCTCCCCAGCCTCGCCCAGCTCGACGAAGCCGTTCGCGCCATCATGGGCGAGCGCTCGTACGAGACGATCACGGTGATCGTCGACGCGACGTTCGCCCACCGCATCGACGACGACGAGAAGCCGGAGTTCGAGAAGGCCGTCGAGGCGGGAGAGATCATCATCCCTCCCGCCGGCGTCGTCGGACGAGGCGACACCTTCATCCTCCAGGTGGCCGACAAGGTCGGTGCTGCGGTCTTCTCCAACGACTCGTTCCAGGAGTTCCACGGCGAACACGAGTGGCTCTTCGACGAGGGTCGCCTCGTCGGTGGCAAGCCGATCGATCATGTCGGCTGGGTGCTCGTCGACCGGGTGCCGGTGCGTGGCCCGGCCAGCCGCCGTGCGGTGCGCGAGGCCAAGGGCGATTCCAAGAGCAGCGGGCGCGGCGGGCGTCGATCGGGACACGGTCGCTCTCGCGGTGGATCGAAGAGCGCATCCAAGGCGGCGTCGAAGGGCGCATCGAAGACGGCGTCGAAGCTGGCGTCCGGACCGCCTCCGGTTCCCACCGAGCCGCCTCCCGCCAAGAAGAAGGCGAGCCGCAAGGCCAACACGGCGGCGATCGACGAGGTCATCGCCGAGGCCGCCAACGCGGCGAACGACGAGACGGCGGCCGAGCAGAGCGACGGTGCGGCCCCGGCGGCGGAGAAGTCCGGCAAGAGCGGACGCCGTCGTTCGAAGCGATCCGGCGGCGCTGGCAGCGACGGCGGCAACGAACTCAACGACCCGGCGAGCTTCCTCTCGTTCGTGTCGCAGCATTCGATCGGCGACGCGGTGGTAGCCAGCGTCGATCGCTACTCCTCCCACGGTTGCTACGTGGAAGCGGCAGGGGCCCAGTGCTACCTGCCGTGCAGTGCAATGGGCGACCCGGCACCCAATCGTGCCCGTGATGTCGTCGCTCGCAATCAACTCGTCACCGTACGCGTCGTCTCGCTCGACGCAGAACGGCGTGGGATCAACGTCGAACTCCTCGACGCCGATCCTGATCCGGAGGCAACGCCCTCTCCACCTTCGGATGCGAACACTCACGAGTCGTCAGCTTCGGCCGACGATTCGATCGGAGAGGTGACCCGACCAAGGAGCAGCCCCGTGGCTACCACCAAGAAGACCACCGCCAAGAAGGCGCCGGCCAAGAAGGCGGCCAAGGCCACCAAGCGTGCAGCGACTGCGACGACGTCGGCTCGCGCCAAGAAGGCCGCCGCCAAG
>JAWSVN010000268.1:0-1178 GCA_033851875.1 Acidimicrobiales bacterium | reverse complement strand
GTGTCGCGACCGCCGAGCGGTGTCAGGCCGCACAGGAACCGGATCTCGTCGCTGTCGGGTTCCGCGTTGAAGTCGCCACAGAGGATCGCCGGCATCGTCGGTCGGGCCTTGTCCCAAGGGTCGGAGTCGGCCGGGCCGCGGGCGTCTCGGATGATCCGGTCGATCGCCTGCACCTGGAGGCGCCGATGTGGGCCGTCGGTGGGCGCCGCGGCGAGGTGGGTGGAGAAGACATCGAGCCCGGCGGTCCGAGCGTGGAGGAGTTCGGAGGTGAACAGAAGCCGACCCGGCTGGTCGGTGTCGACCGGCAGGGAATGGGTGGCGACGACCTCGACCGGCCAGCGGGACAACACGGCGGAACCGATCTCGAGGTCGGGCTCGTGGTCGAAAAACCCCTTCGGCAGCGAGGCCGGCAGACCGCCGTAGCCGACGTGCGCCAGCGGTCCGCCGTGTTGTCGCTGGACGTCGAGCACCTGCTGGGCGGCGTTGGGTCGGCTGCTCGAGGCGGCGGCCTCCTGGACGCAGACGACGTCCGGCGCCAGGTCGGCGAGCTGGGACCCGATCAGCGGGAGGCGGTTGTCCCACCCCTCGTCGAGGAGGGAGCCGATGTTGAGCGTGGCGATCCGGAGCGAGCGCATGGTCCAGTCTGCTGCATGCCCACCGTGTGGATCACGCATCTCGGCCGATGGATCGACGGCAGCGACGACGGATCGAGGGGCCTGGTTCCGAATTGCGGGAGTGTCGAGGGGCTCGATGGCTACGGTGCGAGCGATGTCGACCGACACGCTGCTCGCGTTCTCCCTCGCCACCCTCGTGCTGCTTCTGCTGCCGGGGCCCGCGGTGATGTACATCGTGACTCGCAGCGCCACCCAAGGTCGCCGAGCGGGTCTCGTGTCGGTCGCCGGGATCCACGTCGGGACGGTCGTCCACGTCGGGGCGGCGATGGTCGGACTGTCGGCGCTGGTCGCCGCGTCGGCCACGGCGTTCACGGCCGTCAAGCTGGCCGGTGCCGCCTACCTCGTGTGGCTCGGCATCGAGTCGATCCGGTCGTATCGGGCAGGGGAGGAGCCGAAGCGTCCGGTCGAGGTCGCTCAGGTCGGCCTGCGTCGAGTGTTCTGGGATGGCGTCGTGCTCAACATCCTGAACCCGAAGACGGCGGTCTTCTTCCTGTCGTTCGTGCC
>JAWSVN010000095.1:0-1453 GCA_033851875.1 Acidimicrobiales bacterium | reverse complement strand
GTCGTGGTCGGCCAGCGAGGCGCTGAGCAGCGCCGCGAACTCCTGCGCCGACGCCGAGCCGGGGCCGCCCGACACCGCGCCGAGGAGGCCCGGGGCATGCGGCGAAGCGGGAGCGTCGTGCTCGATCAGGTTGCGCCATGCCAGCAGCTTCGCCACCTCGAACTGGCGTTGCTGGTCGTTCGACAGGCCGGCGACCAGGAACTCGAACCGGTTCCAGTTGGCCTCGGCCAGGAGTTGGTAGGCCTCGGCGACGCTCCGGTCCCCGGCCTCTCCCTTGGTCTCGACCCGGGTGTTGGCTCGAGCTCGTTCGGCCGCTTCGCCGATCCGTCCGCCCGAGCGGCCGGGCTCGTCGCCGGTCAGTGCCCGGTAGATGAACAGGCCGACGAAGATCACGGCGAACACGAAGCCGGCTCGCCACGCGAGGAACGCGAGCGGGATGCCGACGGCGACCGTGGCGACGCGTGTGACCTGCCAGGCCGACGCAGGACGGAACAGCCGCATCGAGTGGTAGAGCACGTGCCCGCCGTCGAGGGGGTAGAGCGGGATCAGGTTGATCAACGCCCACCCGATGTTGAAGAACACCGAATAGACCAGGACCGTCCCCACGACCCCACCGGGGTCGAGGAACCACAGCGCAGCCAACGACGGAATCCCGAGCGTGATCAGTTGGGTGAGCGGGCCCGCCAGCGACACCTTGATCTGTTGCTTGTCGTCGAGGCCGCCGCCGAGCGGCATCGTGAAGCCACCGAAGGCGTGCAGCTCGATGTAGGAAGCGAGTCCGTAGCGGCGGAACATCATGGCGTGCCCGAGCTCGTGGACGAGCACCGAACCGAGCAGCGTCAGGATCGCGAGGATGCCGATGAAGGGGTCGCCCTGGAGGAAGAACAGGGCGAGGAAGGCCACGAACGGGCTGATCCTCACCGGGACACCGAGGACGACGAAATGGGGACGCATGACGCCCTCAATGGTAGTTGGAGCCACTCCCCCGCCCAGGGTCGGTCGAATCGAGCGACACACCTGACCATGAGTCATCTGGATCATTGCTGCGCCGAACCCTCGATACAGAGAGCCATGGGCGACTACCGTCGGCCGCTGAGCGGCCGTGCGGCACGGCAGCGGATCGAGGAGCGGCAATGCTGGGACTGGTGGTGCACGGCGTCGGCGGAGCAGCGCTCCTGCTGCTGTGGATCTGGGCGGTGCTCGACTGCATCTCCACCGACTCGATCCTGGTCCGCAATCTGCCCAAGCCGACGTGGGTGTTCCTCGTGATCTTCGTCCCGACGATCGGCTCGGTCGCCTGGCTCCTGCTCGGTCGGCCCGAACACGCAGGGCTGTCGCTCGGCGGTCAGAACTCGTGGCTCTACCGCGACGACTACGAGCCGCGAACCTTCGCCAGCCCAGCGCCCCGTGGCATCGAGGACGACCCTGGGTGGTCGGCCGGCACGAGCCGGAG
>JAWSVN010000094.1:0-2551 GCA_033851875.1 Acidimicrobiales bacterium | reverse complement strand
TGCCCGAGCTGCTGCAAGGCCTGATCGACAGCGGCCAGGACCTCGGGCTGTCGGCGGCCGTCGTCGTCGAGGGCGAGCCGGTGGTCGACCTGTGGGGCGGCTGGTCCGACCCCGAGAAGACCACACCGTGGGCGGCCGACACGATCACCAACGTGTGGTCGACGACGAAGACGATGACCAACCTGTCGGCCCTCGTCCTCGCCGACCGCGGCGCACTCGACCTCGACGCCCCCGTCGCCGACTACTGGCCCGAGTTCGCCGCCGAGGGCAAGGAGGGCGTGCTCGTGCGCCACATCCTCTCCCACACGAGCGGCGTATCGGGTTGGGAACAGCCGATCACGGTCGAGGACCTCTACGACGGCGAAGCGGCTGCGGCCCGGTTGGCCGCTCAGGCGCCGTGGTGGGAGCCGGGGTCGGCCCTCGGCTACCACGCCCTCAACCAGGGCCACCTCGTCGGCGAGGTCATCCGACGGGCCGACGGTCGCTCGCTCGGCACGTTCTTCCGGGAGGAGATCGCCGAGCCGCTCGGCGCCGACTTCTGGATCGGCACGCCCGCCGAATGCGACGACCGCATCTCCAACGTCGTGCCGCCGCCCCCGCTCGATCTCGGCGGCGCCCTCCCTCCCGATCACGTGGCGGTCAAGACCCTCACCGGTCCGCTGTGCCCGGCGGAGACGACCTGGACCGAGGCCTGGCGACGGGCCGAGATCGGTGCCGCCAACGGTCACGGCAACGCTCGCAGCGTCGCCCGCGCCCAGTCGGTGGTGTCGAACGGCGGCACGGTCGACGGGGTCGAGCTGCTCGGGTCCGACACGATCGCTCGCATCTTCGAACCCCAGGGCGACGGCCTCGATCAGGTGATCTTCCTCACCGCCACCCAGGGCATCGGCTACGCCTTGGCCTCACCGGACCTGCCGTGGATCCCGACCGACGGACGGGTCTGCTTCTGGGGCGGCTACGGCGGTTCGATGGTGGTGAACCACCTCGACTCGAAGACGACCGCAGCGTTCATGATGAACAACATGCAGGCCGGAATCCTCGGCAACGAGTCGAGCGCCGCCTTCATCCAGGCGGTCTTCTCGGCCTGAGGCAACACACGATCGTCCCGGACGGGAAACCGGCCGCACACATGGTGCCGCGAGGCTGCGGGCCATGGTGCTGCGCGTCCTCGACCACATCGATCACCTCGTCACCTTCGATGCCGACGACCGGGAGCTGACCGACGCCACCGTGGTGTGGCGCGACGGGTGGATCGTGGCGGTCGGCGACCGGGCTGTCCCGGTCGACCTCGACGAGATCGCCTCGCCGGGCGAACAGGTCGAGCGCCTCGACGGTCGGGGACTGATCGTGACCCCGGGCTTGGTCAACGCCCACCAACACATCACCCAGGTCGGCTTCCGGTCGCTGCGAGGCATGGAACGCGCCCCGATCCTGCCGTGGCTGCGCCGCCTGACCGAGACCGTGCTCGAGCGGGCCGAGACCGGACGGTTCGGCCCCGACGCCGTGCGCGCCCTGGCCGTCGCCGGCTTCGCCGAGTCGGTCGCCGGCGGCACCACCTGCGTCGGCGAACAGCAGTACCACCATCCGTCGCTCGCCGGCGGCGGGCGCGAGCGGCTGCTCGACGCGATCGTCGACGCCGCCGACAGCGTCGGGATCCGCTTGAACGCCGGCCGGGGCTGCCTCACCCGCACCGCCGAGCAGGGGGCGGGCGCGCCCCCGGCCGTGATCGAGCCGCTGTCGTCGGTCATCGACGACTGGGAACGCCTGATCGAGACCCACCACGACCCGGCGCCGGGCGCGATGGTCCGCGTCGACCTGGCCCCGTGCGGCGTCCACACCGACACCGTCGAGACCTTCGCCGCCGCCGCCGACCTCGCCGCTCGCCACCCCGGTGTCGGCCTCCACACCCACGGCTACGAACAGGTCGACACCGACTTCGCCGCCGAGCGAGGCACGACGGTGTGGCGCATGCTGTGCGACGCCGGCTGGGATCGGCCGGGCACGTGGCTGGCCCACATGGTCGACCCGCCCGACGACGAGATCGCCGCCTTCGCCGCCGCCGGCGTCGGGGTGGCCCACCTGGTCGCGCCCGACCTGCGCATGGGCTGGGGGCTGGCGCCGGTGCGTCGCTACCTCGAGGAGGGGGTGACCCTCGGGTTCGGCACGACCGGGTCGGCGTCGAACGACGGCGCCAACCTGCTCGGCGATCTGCGGGTCGCCGCTCTCGCCCATCGGATGGGGCCCGACCCCGAGCGGTGGCCGACGGTGCGCGAGTTGTTGGCGATGGCGACCCGCGGCTCGGCGGGTTGTCTCGGGCGGCCCGACGCCGGTCGCGTCGAGGTCGGCGCCGTGGCCGACCTCGCAGCGTGGAGCCTGCATGGGGTCGACCGGGTCGGCATCGACGACCCGGTCGTCGGCCTCGTGCTCACCGGTCTCAGCGACCGAGCCGAGCTGGTGGTCGTCGACGGCGAACCAATCGTCGTCGACGGCACCGTCGCCACCGTCGACGAGGCCGAGGTGGCAGCTGCCGCCCGCGCCGTCTGCTGATCGG
>JAWSVN010000267.1:0-4111 GCA_033851875.1 Acidimicrobiales bacterium | reverse complement strand
CAGCGGCGGCTCGTTGTCGTAGGGCCGCAACGGATTCTCGATCGCCACCGGCCACGAGCCCGGCCCGGTGTGCGCCAGATCACCCCCGGCGCTCACGCACAGGTCGACCGCTCCCGATATCGCTGCGCCGGCGGGGCCAGCGGCCAGCGCTCGGTCGACGATCCAGCCCTTCACGAAGGCGTTGAACTGCACGTCGGAGCAGTCGCCGGTTCGCCGCAGGGTCCCGTCGTCGTCGACGATGTAGCGCGGCTCGGCGACCGACGCTGCGAGCTCAGCCAGCTCGTCGTCCGCCGGCACCCGCCCCTCGGCCTCCGCCTGTTTCCAACGGCGGGTCAACACCCCCGCGGTCGGGTTGAACCGGCCGCCGGACCGGCGTTGCCAATCCAGCGCCAACCCACACACCTCGACGAGCTCGACCGACGGCTCGGCGACCTCGTCGCGCTTCCAGCGACTCAGCTCGCTCGCCGGGTCGAACACGTTGAACACCGCTTCGAGCCGGACCATTTCGTCAACGACCGCCCGGTCGATGGCCGCAGCCACCTCGGCGCTCGCCCCGCGGACGGCGACCTCGACGGTCGTGCCGACGAGAGGGTGGTGTCGGTGACGGCGCACCGGGGGAGGGGTCTCGGAGGCCATCGGAGTCGAACGTAGCGCTGCGATGCGGTACACCTGTCGCCATGGATCTCACCACGATGGAGTACTCGGTCGACGACGGCGTGGCGCACGTGCGCTTCACCCCCTCCGGTCCGGCCAACGTCGTCAGCGTCGAGTTCAGCCGCGACCTGCGTGACGTGATGCTCGAGATCGAGTTCGACGCCGCGGTCAAGGCCGTGGCCGTCACCGCCGAGGGCAAGGTGTTCTGCGGCGGCGGCGACCTCGTGCAGTTCAACGAGGCCGGCGACGACCTGCCCCGCGTGGCGTCGTCGATGCTCGTCGACTTCCACGGCGCGATCTACCACATGAACCGGATGCCGAAGCCGTTCGTGGCCGGCGTCAACGGCGCGGCCGGCGGCGCCGGACTGTCGCTGATGGCGTCGTTCGACCTCGTGGTCAGCGGGGCGTCGGCCAAGTACACGATGGCCTACACCAAGGCCGGCGTGACGCCCGACGGCACCTCCAGCTACTTCGTCGCTCGCCACATCGGTCTGCGCCGCATGATGGACCTCACCCTCACCAACCGAGTGCTGTCGGCCGAGGAGGCCGAGAGCTGGGGCCTGGTGAACCGGGTCGTCGACGACGCCGAGGTCGACGCCGCCACCCTCGATCTCGCGCGCCAGCTGGCATCGGGTCCCTCGTGGACCACCGGCCACGCCAAGCAGGTGATCTACCACGGCTACGAGCACGGGCTCGAGGCCGCCGGCGAGTTCGAGGGCGCCATGATCGCCGAGTCGATGGGCCGTCACGACGGCCAGGAGGGCATCGCCGCCTTCGTCGAACGCCGGGCCGCCAACTTCAATGGACAGTAGAGCACTGGGGAGTAGGCTGTCCCTCTGACCAGTATCAGGGGGATTGACAATGCCTGGATCGGGAACGACTGCGACCGCGACGACCTGCCCCACCGGCCACTGGTACGTGGTCGCCTCGTCCGACGAGGTCGGCGACGGGTTGCTGGCCCGCACCGTCTGCGGGATGCACCTCGTGCTCTACCGCACCTCCGACGGTGAGGTCGTCGCCCTCGACGACCGTTGCCCCCACCGCAGCTACCCGCTGTCGCTCGGCCAGCGCGTCGGCGACGACATCCAGTGCGGCTACCACGGGCTGACCTTCGACTCGTGCGGCACGTGCGTGTGGGTGCCGGGCCAGGAGAAGATCACCTCCAAGGCCAACGTCACCGCTCGCACCGTCGTCGAGCGTGACCCGTGGATCTTCGTGTTCGCCGGCGACCCGGCCGACGCGGACGTCTCCGAGGTGCCCGAGCTGCCCTGGTTCGGTAGCGACGACTGGGCCGTCGTGCACGGCATGGAACCCCTCGCCGCCCGCTGGGGGCTCCTGGTCGACAACCTGCTCGACCTCAGCCACGAGACCTTCCTGCACGGCGGCTACATCGGCACGCCCGAGGTGGCGACCACGCCGATCGAGACCGAGGTCGACGAGGCCGCCGCCGTCGTCCGGGTGTCGCGCCACATGGAGTCGGTCGAGTGCCCGCCGTTCTATTCGGAGTCGACCGGGTTGTCGACGCCGATCGATCGCTGGCAGGACATCGAGTACCACGCTCCCGGCTTCTACCTGCTCCACGTCCGGGTGGCCGCCGCCGGGGAACCGGTGACCGAGACCGACGACTCAGCGGCGCACGTGAAGGTGCTCTACGGGATCACCCCGGTCGATGATCACCACACCCTCGACTTCTGGGCCGTCGCCCGCGACTTCGCCATCGACGACGAACAGGTCACCGGCTTCATGGCCAAGATGAACCGTGAGGTCGTGCTCCAGGACGTCGTCGCCCTCGACCTGCTCGAGGCCCGCCTCGGCTCGGAGATGAACCCGCCCGAGGTCAGCTTCAAGATCGACACCGGCGCTCTGGCGGCGCGCCGGGTGATCGAGTCGTTGCGCGGCTGACCGTTAGGGCCGGAACCCGACGGTCGCCGGCCCGGGCACCTGGGTGCGGCGGGCGAGGCGCACCCAGTCGCACAGCATCGGGCGGGTGTCGCGCGGGTCGATGATCTGCTCGATCTCGTAGAACTCGGCCGAGCGGTGCGGGTTGCGGTAGCGGTTGAGCCGCTCGGCGATCTCCTCCCGCAGCGCGTCCGGGTCGTCCGACGCCGCGAGCTCGGCCTTGTAGGCCACCTCGAGGCCGCCCTCGAGCGGGAGTGAACCCCAGTCGCCCGACGGCCACGCGAGCCGCATCGAGTTCGTGCCCGGTTTCCGGTTGGCGGCGCCGGCGACGCCGAACGCCTTGCGCACGATCACCGTGCAGTACGGGATGCGGGCCTGTCGCAAGGCGACCAGCGCCATCGACCCGGCCCGGATCGTGCCCTCCTCCTCGGATGTCTTGCCGATCACGAACCCGGGGCAGTCCTCGAAGTGGATCACCGGCAGGTTGAACAGGTTGGCGACGTCGACGAGGCGGATCAGCTTCTTGCACGAGTCCGCCGTCCAGCCACCGCCGTAGATGCGGGGGTCCTCGGCGAACACGGCGACGGGCACGCCGTCGAGTCGGGCGAAGCCGCCGATGATCGAGGTGCCCCAGTTGCGGCCGATCTCGAAGAAGCTGTCGGTGTCGACGACCGAGGCGAGGATGCGGCGCATGTCGTAGGCCTGGCGGCGTTCGCGAGGCACCGCCTCGATCAGCCAGTCGTCGCGTCGGTCGGGCGAGTCGCCCCAGTCCTCGATCGGCGGCAGCTCGTCGACGCTGGTCGGGAGGTAGGACAGGAACTGGAGTGCCCGGTCGAACGCCTCCTCCTCGGAGTCGACGACGTCGTCGATCGACCCGTTGCCCGTGTGGATGCGGGCGTGACCCAGCTCCTCCTTGGTGACCGAGCCGAGGCCGGCCTGCTCCACGAGAGCCGGACCGGCGATCATCATCTGTGAGGTGTCGCGCACCATCACCGAGTAGTGGCAGGTGGTGGCCCGGGCGGCGCCGAAGCCGGCGACCGAGCCGAGGGCGAGCGACACCGACGGGGCGACGTCGAGGTGGTCGATCACCGTGTCCCAACCGGCGAGCAGGGGGATGTAGGTGCGGCCGGCCATCTCGGTGGTCTTCACCGAGCCGCCGCCCGACATGCCGTCGAGGAGTCGCAGGTGGGGGAGTCGCATCTCGACCGCCAGGGACTCCGAGGCGGTGCGCTTCTCCGAGATCGACGCGTCGTTCGAGCCGCCCCGCACGGTGAAGTCGTCGCCGGAGACGACCGCCGGTCGGCCATCCAGCTCGGCGAGGCCGAACACGAAGTTGGACGGGAGGAGGTCGACGAGGTTGCCGTCGTCGTCGTAGGTGGCGACCCCGGCGGTCTTGCCGAGCTCCCAGAACGAGTCCTTGTCGACCACGGCGTCGACCCGTTCCCGCACGGTCAGCTTCCCGAAGTGGTGCTGCCGCTCGACCTTGTCCTCGCCGCCGAGCTGTTCCGCCAGTTCCTCCCGGCGCCGCAGTTCCTCGAGTTCCGGTTCCCAGCTCATC
>JAWSVN010000093.1:0-26563 GCA_033851875.1 Acidimicrobiales bacterium | reverse complement strand
CCTGCACGGAGCCGTCGATCGGCACGATCATCGTCTCGGTGTCGAGACACCGCTCCGGCCACGCCTCGACGCCGGGATCGGCGTCGATCAGGCAGATCACCGGCCCGCGCTCGGGTTCGCCGAGAAGGCCGACATAGAGGCGCCGACCGTCCCCGAGGTTCCGCCAACCGCTGGTCTCGTTGAACCCACCGTTGCGGTGCGCCCGCGCCGTCGGCCCCTCGGTGGTCCGGATCGCCGGGGCGCCGGGGCACGGGTCGAGGCGCTCGACGCCCATCGCCCGCGCAGCCTTGGCCTGGGACGGTTCGACCTGTTCGGCGATCGCCGCCTTGACCGGCTGGATCGCGAAGCCGCGGCGGTCGCCCATCAAGACGAGGCCGAAGCCGCCGTCGGGGCCCCACGCCAGGTTGTCGCTGGCGTAGGGCACGCCACCGTCGTGGAACCGGAACTCGCCGTGGGTGTAGGCGTCTCGCCCCATGTTGGTCGTGCCCCGCACCGAGATGCGCCAGTTGTCCGATGCGTGGGCGTGGGCGAAGCCGGTGGGCATCTGGTCGACCATCGGCTCCGAGGCCGAGAGGAAGACGTAGGGGCCCGCCTCGGGATCGCCGAACAGGAGCGAGAGCGAGGGGATCCCGCTGTAGCGGGTCCAATTGTCGGTCTCGCGGAAGTCGAGGTCGATCGCTCCGCCCTCGGGCTCGACGGGCGTGCGGGTCAGGATGGTGGCCACCGGCGCACGCTACGCCCGCCCGCCAGAGGCGAGCAAGACACGCGTGTGGTGGTCGTCGACGCCTCAGCCCGCTCCGGAGGTGAGGGTGAGACGCGGTGCGTCGGACCCGACCGACCGCAGGTCGACCTCGACGCCGAACCGGATGCCCGGCAGAAGGTCGACGACCGCGCCGGCGTCGGGACGAATCCGCACGTTGACCAGGTTGGCCGTGGTCGGCTCGTGGTCGGTGCCGAGCAGTGGGACGGCCGAGACGACCTGACCGCCGATCGTTTCGTCGACGGCCTCGCTCGTCAGCTCGACCCGCATCCCGCTGCGCATCAGCTCGAGCGTCTGCGGGGCGACCGACACGATCACGTACATGCGGCTCGGGTCATAGACGGTGGCGACCGGCGTGCCCGGCATCACCACGCCGCCCGCCAGGGTGTCGATCGACACGAAGCGGGCGTCGAAGGGGGCGACGATCTCGCTGACGACATCGTCGTCGCCGTCCGACCCGGCCAGACGTGCGATCGGCGCCCCCTCCGGAAGGATGCCGCCGTCGTCGCCGACGAGCAGCTCGGTGACGACCGCCGGCGACACGGGCGCGAGCTGGACGGGCTGCGCGGTCAACACGCCGTTGTCGAGGATCAGGGCGTCGCGGGTGGCGACGCGGTTGCCGAGGGCAGGCACGATCAGCCACGCGAGCGCACCGACGAATCCGACCAACGTCACCCAGATGATGAGGCGTGCGGTGACGGGGTTGCCGGGTCGGGGCACGGGCTCGAAGGGCGCATCGGCCGGGTCGATCCACGTCGGCGGCACCGTGTCCCCTGCGTCGATGCGACCTCGCTCGAAGGTCCCTCGTTCGATGGCGTCGAGGGTCGGCGCCGGCCCCGCCTCGAAGAAGGCCCGCAGGTCGTCAGTTTGCGTTGACACGTTCGATTCCCTCGATTCGATGGTTGGCCACATACGACGCGAGGAGCGCTCGCGTCTCGTCCACGTCCGGTTCGTCGGCCTCGTGCCGGTCCGCCGCACGGTCGGCTCGCTCCGAGCCGACGAGCAGCGCGATCACGATCGCCAACTGCACCGCCACGAAGAAGACGGCCAGAGATGTCGACGCCAGGTTCCGGGTCGGCAGTGACAGGGCCACCGCCAGCGCCGCGATCGAGAAGACGGCGACCGCCAGATGGGGCACCACGTCGCGGAGCGTGAAGCGTCCGTGCTGACCGTGTGTCGGCGTCCACGCCGCCGGTTGACCGGTCACGGTCATCAGCAGGGCTCGCAGGTGAGCGGGCACCGAGGCGAGCGACATGATCACCGCCGACCATCGGACCTTGCCGGCCTGGAGGAACGGCACCGCCAATGCCAGCAGGTAGAAGGGGGCGTAGTGGGCGAACCAGTCCCAGAAGCCCGCCTGGATGGGGCTCTGGTCGACCAGCAGGTAGACCGGCGACATCAGCACGAAGATCGCGGTGGCGATCGACAGTGCGTAGTGGCTCGGCACCATCAGGTACTGGACCTTCTGACTGAGGGTCAGACGATGCTCGGTCAGCAGGCGGCCTCGGAACAGCATCTCCCAGCCGCCACACGCCCATCGGAACTGCTGGGCGAGGAAGGGGCGGAGCCGGTCGGGGGTGAGTCCCTGGGTCAGCACCTTCGGGACGAACACGGTGCGCCAGCCGCGACGGATCAACTCGAGGGACGTCCACACGTCCTCGCTGTTCGATCCGATCCAGATCCCGCCGCGGGGGTACTCACGTCCGAGCCGGGTGGCCTCGGTCGACTCGCCGGCCTCGGTGGTCAGCGACGCGAGCGCGGCTCGGCGGAACACGACGTTGGTGCCCACACAGAAGGCGGCGTTCGACGCGTTCTTGGCTGGCATGATCGCCGTGTAGAAGAGCTCCTGACTGACGGCAGCACCCTCGGCCACCATGCCGCGATCCTCGGTGGAGTAGGTCTGGGGTGTCTGCACCATCGCCACCGACGGGTTGGCCAGCAGGTGCGGGATGGTCTCGGAGAGGAAGTCGGGCCGAGGCACGTGGTCGGCGTCGAGGATGACGACGAACCGTCCGTCGGTGCGCTGCAGCGCGGCGTTGACATTTCCGGCCTTGGCGTGGGCGTCGGTCGAACGCCGGAGGTAGCCGACGCCGAGCTGTTCGGCCGCGTTCCGCAACTCGTCACTTCGGGCGTCATCGAGGATCCAGGTGTTGTGCGGCAGCAGCATCTCCTGGGCGGCGATCACCGTCTTGAGGACCACGTGGTCGGGCTCGCCAGCACAGCAGACGAACACGTCGATGCTCGGACAGGCGGTCTCGTTCGTCAGCAGCGAGCGTCGGATGGCGCCGAGCTCGTGATTCTCGGGGATGTCGCTGCGGTAGCCGGCCAGCGTCGACCACACCGCCACGGTGTGGATGACGACGAGCGACTCGGCCAGCAGGGTGAACCACCACAACACGGGGTGGTTCACGTGGGCCCGGTCGTAGATGAAGGTCAGGTACCAGCAGGCGGCGGCGAGGCCGAAGACGACCGCGAACTTGGTCGTCTGCTGGAAGTCGCGCCAGGGGACGTCGTGTTGTTCGACCGGCGGCGGGGCGAACGGGTGCCGGTTCGTGTGCATGGGCGCGCTCCCGTTCAGCGAGCGGTCGAGCGCTCGGCCCGCTGCATGCGACGCTCGACGACCGAGAGCCGGTCGGCCATGAGGGCGACGTCGTCCATGCGGTCGGACTGGTCCTCGAGGAGGTCGAGGATCTGCGAGACACACGAACGCAGGTGCGCCACCTCGTCGGTGAGACGATCGACGAGCTCGGCAGCCCCGCTCGCATCGGCGTCGGTCGCGACTGCGTCGTCGGTATCGCCGTTCTCGACATCGTCGTTCTCGACATCGTCGAAGTCCACCACGGTGGTGGTCACGGTGCTCATGGTTCTTACTCCCTCGCTGGCGTCGGTTGCGCCTGCCCTCTTGCCCGACGCCTATCGGCGAACCGTCGCGAGGTATGAGGGCGAATGTGTCGAAACCCCGTGACCGAGAAGGACGCGGCCGGCACCACTTGCCTCGGACCCGCCGAGTGGCCAGTATTGGACAGCGTTCAACAGCGCGCGGCCATTCGATCGGGGGATCATCATGACGTCGCAGCAGCACGGTTCGGGTCAATGCACACCGTGGAAGCCGATCGGGGGGACCGACGACACCTGGGTGGGGCACGACACGAGCTCGTTGTTCCCCGTCTACACGCGGGGCAACGCCGGCGAGGTCTACCCCGAGGTGTTCACCCCGCTCAGCTACTCGGTGGCCGCCGAGGGCGGCGAGCGAGCGATGCGGGCCGCGATCCTCCACTCGGGCCTGATCCGCCCCGAGGAGTTGGACGACATCCCGATCACCACGGCCGTCGGCAGCGGCGTCTTCGGGGGCTACGCCTACCTCAACCTCAGCATCCAGCGCACGGCGGCGGCCCGCATGCCCGGCGGCAAGGCCGAGGACACCGACCGCAGCTTCCTCGGCGTCGGCGACCCGCCGCCCCACACCCCGATCCCGGGCGAGAAGAACTGGAAGGCGTCGCTGGCCGGGCTCCGCTACGTGTTGAAGCTGATGCGAACGACCGAGCTGCCCGAGCTCGCCGAGGACCAACGTCGAGTCGAGCAGTACCTGGCGAACCTCCCCGTGGTCGAGGGCGCGGACGACGACGACCTGCGGGCCGCCACCAGCGACGAGTTCATGTCGTTCTTCGAGGAGCTGTTCGAACGCCATCTCAAGGTGAGCTTCGGCGCAGGACTCGCCATCGGCGTGCTGTCGAACCTCTGCGAACGCAACTTCGACGACCCCGAACTCGCCGTCCAGCTCCTGGCCGGTCTGGGCGACATCGACAGCGCCGCCCCTTCGCTGGCGCTGTGGAAGCTGAGCCGACTGGCGAACACTTCGACCGCAGTGACGGCGGCCTTCGACGAGGGCGTCGGCGGGCTGATGGGGCGACTCGAGGCCCTCCCCGAAGCGGCCGACTTCCTCGCAGCGTTCGCACAGTTCGTGGCCGAGTTCGGCTCGCGCGGACCGAACGAGTGGGACACCGCCTTCGACACCTGGGAGACCGACCCGGAGCTGCCACTGGCCCTGATCGACCGCCTCCGAGCGACCGACGAGAGTCACGACCCGGAACGCCAGCTCACCAAGCTGTCGGCGGAGCGAGCGCAGCTCGAGACCGACACCCTGGCCCGGCTCGACCGCGTCTCGAAGTTCTTCTTCACCAGGGCGCTGCGCGCCGCCCAGCTCTACTCCCAGAGCCGGGAACGCACCAAGACCACGGTGGTGCGGGCCATCCACGGAGTGCGGCTCCGGGCGATGGCGCTCGATGAGCGACTGGCCGAACGAGGGGGCGGCCAGAAGGGCGACATGTGGTTCCTCGTCGACGAGGAACTCGACGCCTACGTCGCCGATCCGGCCTCGTTCCAGGAGACGATCGCCGAGCGGCGAGCGACCCACGCCCGACTCGAGGAACGCTTCCCGCCCTTCTTCTTCAACGGCACGCAACCACCCCTCGACGAGTGGGAACTCCGAACCCACGAGTTGCCCCCGGTCGAGAAGGGCGAGTCGATCACGGGGCTGCCCGGCTGCCTCGGCAAGGCCCAGGGTCGCGCCCGCGTGGTGATCGATCCCGCGGATCCGCGCGGCCTCGCCCCGGGCGAGATCCTCGTCGCCCCACTGACCGACCCGTCCTGGACGCCCCTGTTCATGGCCGCCGAAGGCGTGGTCGTCGATGTCGGCGCGGTGATGAGCCACGCGGTGATCGTGTCGCGCGAGCTCGGCATCCCGTGCGCGGTCTCGGTCACCAACGCCACCCGCCGCATCCCGGATGGCGCCTTGATCGAGGTCGACGGCAGCACGGGCACGGTGACGGTGATCGACCTGACGGGCGACTGAGGCGGGTCCGGCCAGAGTGTGCCTTGTGTCACCTACCATACTCTGTAAGGCTAGGAACGCCGAAGGCACGCCGCCGGACTCGACAAGGGGACCCGAGATGACCGACACCGCCACCGAGAACCCACTGGGGCTGCTCGACAACGTCCGCACGCCGGAGATGGAGATGGCCGAGCTGGGCGAAGGCGTCGCCCCCGCCTCCGAGCTGTCGATCGACGAGATCAACCCGCTCAACGCCCACCTCTTCTCCGAGGATCGCTGGCACGACTACTTCGCTCGGCTGCGAGCCGAGGACCCGATCCACCTCAACGAGATCGAGACGGCCGGGCGCTACTGGTCGATCACGAAGTACGAGGACGTCCGAGCGATCGACGGCAACTGGCAGGACTTCTCCTCGGCCAACGGCATCAGCATCGGGCTCCGGGTCGGGAGCCCCGAACAGCAGGCGTCGGTCCAGCGCATCAGCCCGTTCATCGCCATGGACCCGCCGGAGCAGACCGAGCAGCGCAAGACGGTGCGGGCCATCTCGGCACCCAAGAGCCTCCGCAACCTCGACGACCTGATCCGCGAGCGCACCGTCAACGTGCTCGATTCGCTGCCGGAGAACGAGACGTTCGACTGGGTCGACACCGTGTCGGTCGAGCTCACGACCCTGCTGCTCGCAACCCTGTTCGACTTCCCCCTCGAGGATCGCCGCAAGCTGACCCGCTGGTCCGACATCGTCTTCGCGATCCCCCAGCCCGGCGGCATCGTCGAGACCCAGGCCCAGCGCAACGCCGAGCTGTACGAGTGCGTGCAGTACTTCGAGGGTCTGTGGGAGGAGCGCCGCAAGAACCCCGGGTTCGACCTGGTGTCGATGCTCGCCAACGGCGAGGCCACCAAGGACATGCCGACGATGGCCCACCTCGGCAACCTGCTGCTCCTGATCGTCGGCGGCAACGACACGACCCGCAACACGATGTCGGGCAGCGTCTACGGGCTGAACAAGTTCGGCGACCAGTACGACAAGCTGATCGCAGACCCCGGCCTGGTGCCGAAGATGGTGCCCGAGATCATCCGCTGGCAGACCCCGCTCCCCTACATGCGTCGGACGGTCAACCACGACATGGAGTACGGCGGCAAGCAGATGCGCAAGGACGATCAGGTGCTCATGTGGTACCTGTCGGCCAACCGCGACGAGGACGTGTGGGGCGACGACGCCGACGTGATCGACATCGACCGGGAGAACGCCGATCGCCATCTGTCGTTCGGCTACGGCGTGCACTTCTGCATGGGCAGCCGCCTGGCCGAGCTGCAGCTGCGGATCCTGTGGGAGGAGATCCTCGGCCGCTTCGAGCGGATCGAGGTCCAGGAGGAGCCCGAGCGCACCTTCTCGTCGTTCGTGCACGGCTACACCAAGCTTCCGGTCAAGCTCACCCGCCGCTGAGCGGACGGCCCTCGCCCCTCGTTCACCACTTGTTCCTCCCCGCTGGGGAACATCCGGACGGCGTGGGCGCGTTGACCACGGCATGAAGAACTCCAACAAGCTCGTCGCCGCCGCTGTCGGGGCCGTCGCCGTCATCGCGATCGCCTGGCTCGCGTTCGGCTACTTCGGGATCCAGTCCGCGTTCGTCGATGACGAGGTCGACGAGGCCGGACCGATCTTCGACGCCACCCCGGCCGAGCAGGACGAGATGGCGGCCACCGAGGAGTTCCAGGACGCGATGGCCGAGGCGGAGCAGAACCGCACCGACGTCGACGAGGACATGCCGCCGATGGACGACGACGCTGGCACCGACGAGGCGGAACCCGAGATCGTCACCGAGGCCAGCGGGGCGTTCTCCGGCACGTCTCGCTACGACGTCACCGGCGAGGCCGCGGTGCTCGGCAACGGCACGGGCCAGCGCTTCCTTCGGTTCGAGGACTTCGAGTCGAGCAACGGCCCCGACCTGAAGGTCTACCTGCGAGCCGATGACGGTTCGTTCGTCAGTCTCGGAGAGCTCAAGGGCAACATCGGCAGCCAGAACTACGAGATCCCGGCCGACGTCGATCTGTCGACCTACGACTCGGTGCAGATCTGGTGCGAGCGGTTCGGCGTCGAGTTCGGGTTCGCCGACCTGGCCTGAGTCGCCCGACTACCCGAGATCGAACCCGTCGTAGCCGGCGGCTGCGACCTCGCCCAAGCGCTTGGCGTAGCGCACCGCACCTCCGTTGTAGACGACGTGGCGGACCCGGCCGGCCTCGTGGCCGGCGACGTTCGAGTTGTAGCCGGTGAACCAACCCTTGGCCTGGTGGATCATCGTCGTCTCGTAGAGGGCGGCGACGTGGGCGACCCACTCGGCTTCGGCGGGTCCGGTGGCCTCGATGCGGCCGACCCCGTCGGCCCTGGCGTGGTCGAGCAGGTCGACGATCCAATCGACGATCGTCTCGATCGAGCGGGGAAAGTTGCTCGACGCCGACGAGCTCTGCGGCCCGGCGATCATCAACAGGTTGGGGAACCCGTGGGCGGCCAGTCCGAGGTAGGTCGCCGGTCCGTCGGCCCAGTGGTCGCGAAGACGCCGGCCGCCGACACCGGCGATGTCGATGCGGTCGAAGGCGCCCGTGACCGCGTCGAAGCCGGTGGCGTAGACGATGACGTCGAGGTCGACCTGGCCGGCCGTCGTCTCGATGCCGGACGGCGTGACCCGCTCGATCGGGGTCTCGGAGAGGTCGACGAGGTGGACGTGATCGCGGTTGTAGGCCTCGAAGTAGTGGGTCTCGAGCGGCACCCGCTGGACCCCGAATCCGTGGTCGGTCGGGATCAGCTTCTCGGCGATCACCGGGTCGTCGACCCGGCCCCGGATCCGCTCGGCGATGTAGGCCGAGAACTCGGCGTTGGCCGCCTCGTCCCAGAAGATCTCCGGGAAGTTCCCGACGAGGATGCCGAAGCCGGGGCCGTCGTAGAGCTCGTCCCAGAGCGCACGACGCTCGTCGGCGGTCACCGCCCAGAAGCCGCGGCGATCGGGACGATGCTCGAAGCCGGTGGCGGTCGCGGCACAGTTGGCGAAGATCTCGTCGTACCGGGCACGGATGTCGGCCATCTCGGAGTCGTCGATCGGCGAGTTGTTGAGCGGGGCGCTCCAGTTGGGGCGGCGCTGGAACACGTGGAGCTCCGCCACCTGCTCGGCGATGGCGGCGATCACCTGGATGCCGGTGGCCCCGGTGCCGATCACCCCGACACGCCGTCCGGTGAGATCGAGATCGGCCCCCGGCCAGTCGTAGGTGTGGTGGGCGGGCCCTTCGAAGGTGTCCATCCCGTCGATCCGCGGCAGGGTGGGCACCGAGAGCAGGCCGACGCCGGTGACCACGAACCGGGCCCGCACCTCCTCACCACCCGAGAGCTGGATCCGCCACCGCCGCGTCGCCTCGTCCCAGACCATCGCGTCGACCTTGGCGCCGAATCGCATGAAGCGGCGGAGTTCGAAGCGGTCGACGACGTGCCGCAGGTAACGCAGGTTCTCGGGCTGGCCGGAGAACCGCTCCTTCCAGTGCCACTCGTCGAGGAGGTCGCGGGACCACGAGTAGCCATAGGTGTAGCTCTCGGAGTCGAATCGAGCCCCCGGGTAACGGTTCCGATACCACGTCCCACCGACGTCGTCGTCGGCTTCCAACACCAGGGCGTCGACCCCGGCGTCGCTCAAGCGTTTGATCGCGTAGATCCCGGCCACTCCGGCGCCGAGCACGACCACCTCTCGTTCCTCCACCACGACACTCCCCTCGAATCGCCGAGCTTTTTCTAACTCGGTGTAGAAAACGTAGCGCCGCGACGCCCGGCGAGCCACCCGACGTCAAACTTTTCTGGTTTCGATTAGAAAACTCGTGCGAGCGGTGGTAGACCGTTGGCGTGCCACACGTCACAACAAACCGTTCCGCCACGGTCGACGGCCTGATCGAACCCACCCGAGTCCACGGTTCGCTCTACACCTCGCCCGACGTCTTCGCCGCCGAGCTGGAGCAGATCTGGTATCGCGAGTGGATCTACGTCGGCCACGAGAGCGAGGTGCCTTCGGCCGGCGACTTCGTCCGCAAGTCGATCGGGCCGCAGCCGCTGATCATGACCCGGGCGGCCGACGGCGAGGTCCGCGTCCTCCACAACCGGTGCAGCCACCGGGGCAATCTGGTCTGCGTCACCGACGGCGGCAATGCGTCGTCGTTCCGATGCCCGTTCCACGGGTGGAACTTCGGGCTCGACGGCCGGCTGCTCGGCTACCCCCACCCCGAGGGCTACGGCGGCCGCAACGCCCTCGACGACCTCCCACTCCCCCAGGCGGCTCGGGTCGCCAGCCACGAGGGCTTCGTCTTCGCCAGCCTCGCCTCGGACGGGCCACCCCTCGAGGAACACCTCGGAGACGCGGCCGGCGAGATCACCCGACTCGTCCAGCTCTCCCCCGAGGGCCGGCTCGATCTGCGAGCCGGCTGGCTCCATCACGAGGCCCGGGCCAACTGGAAGTTCCTGGTGGAGAACGAGACCGACGGCTACCACCCGCAGTTCGTCCACGGGTCGATCTTCAGCGTCGGCGACAGCCGGATCGGCGACCTCTACGGCGAGAAGTCGGCGGCGGTCACCCGGGACCTGGGCGGGGGCCACAGCGAGAACGACCTGCGCCCGGAGTTCCGTTCGGTCGGCACCCCGATGTGGTGGTTCGGCGCCTCCGAGGACCGGGTGCCCGCCTACGCCGCGGCGCTGCGGCGAGCGAGGGGCGACGCCGAAGCCGAACGGCTGATGGTCGAGGGCGCACCCCACGTGATGGTGTTCCCCAACCTCTTCATCGCCGAGATCACGATCTTCGTGCTCCAGCCGCTCGCCGTCGACCGCACGGTGCAGCACGCCACGGCGATCCAGTTCGCGGGCGGCGAGGACCTCAACCGCCGACTCCTCCATCAGTGTGTGGGCTCTGCCGGCCCGGCCGGCATGTTGCTGGCCGACGACACCGAGATGTACGAGCGGAACCAAGCCGGGGTGGCGGCCCTCGAGCCGGAATGGATCGACACCCGCCGTGGTATGGACCGTGAACGCGTCGACGAGCGTGGCCACCCGGTCGGGTCGGCCAACGACGAGATCGGGATCCGCGGTTTCTGGCGCCACTACCGATCGCTGATGGCCGACGGGAGCGGACGGCCATGACCGACGCCCACTCCACCGAGATCGCCCTCGCCGAGATCGAGCAGTTCCTCTATCGCGAGGCCCGCCTCGCCGACGAGCACGCCTACGCCGAGTGGGAGGGGTTGTGGACCGACGACGCTCACTACTGGGTGCCGGCGGCCGACGACCGCGACCCGGCGTCGACCATGTCGGTCATCAACGACAATCGTCGCCGCATCGCCACCCGCATCCAGCAGCTCGAGACCGGTCGACGCTACGCCCAGTCGCCGCCGTCGCGCCTCGCCCGCACGATCTCCAACGTCGAGCTGATCGGCGTCGGCGACGACCCCGCCGGCGATCTGCTCGTCGGCGCCAGTTTCGTGCTCGTCGAGGCGACCGAGCGGGGACGTCACGTCTGGGCGGGACGGCTGCGCCTGCAGCTGCGCCCGACCGACGACGGTCTGCGCCTCGCCCGCAAGACGGTCGACCTGGTCGACCGTCCCTGGCACCTGCCCACCCTCGCCTTCCTGATCTGACACCGGAGACGACGCACATGCCCACCATCACACTGATCGCCGAGGGCCCGGTCCTCCTCGAGCTCGACGACGACGGGGTCGGTCACCTCGTCCTCAACCGCCCCGAGGCGTCGAACGGGATGGACATCGCCTTCCTTCAAGCCCTCCACGGCGCCCTGATGGCGGCCCACGCCGCACCCGGGCTGCGGGCGCTTCTCGTCACCGGGGCCGGCAAGAACTTCTGCGCCGGCGGCGATGTGAAGGCGTTCGCCGCCCAGGGCGACCAACTGCCCGGCTACCTGCGCGAGGCGACGTCCTGGCTCCAGAACTGCTCCCAGCTGCTCCGCCAGCTCGGCGCTCCCGTCGTGGCCGGGGTACACGGGTTCGCCGCCGGCGGTGGCGGCTTCGGGCTGGTGTGTGCCGCCGACCTCGTGGTCGCCGCCGAGTCGGCCAGCTTCCTCGCCGGCGCCACCCGGGTGGCGATGGTCCCGGACTTCGGGACGACCGCGCTGTTGCCCCAGCTGGTCGGGATGCGTGCCGCGATGCACATCGTGTTGACCAATCCGACCCTGAGCGCGGCCGACGCGCTCGAGCTGGGGATCGTCAACGAGGTCGTGCCCGACGACGACCTCGCCGCGAGAGCCCACGAGCTGGCTGCCACGGTCGCTGCCGGGGCCCCCCAGGCCAACGCCGAGGCCAAGCGCCTGCTGTGGTCGGGGCTCGCTACCCCGATCGACGCCCAACTGGCCGACGAGGCCCGCACGGTCGCCCGTCTCGGCGGCACCGCGGATGCCCGCGAAGGACTCGCCGCAGTGATCGAACGCCGCCCTCCACGCTTCGCCCGACAGGAGAACCAACAATGACCACCGCACTCGACGATCGCCGAGCCGCCCTGGCCGAGCGCCACCCCACGTGGGATCCGGTGACCCTTTCGGGGTTCTTGTCACAGTGCGCGGAGGAGTTCGGCGACCGGCCGCTCGTGATCACCGACGATCGCGCGTGGACCTATGCCGAGGTCGACGCATGGGCGACCCGACTCGCCGATGGTCTCGCCGCTCGTGGCGTCGCACCCGGCGACAACGTCGGCATCCTGATGGCGAACTTCGCCGAATTCGTCCCGGTGAAGTTCGCGGTCGCTCGGGCCGGCGCCGTCGCCATCCCGTTCAACTACCTCTACCGCACCGACGAGCTGGCCTACGTGCTCGCCCAGTCCGAGTGCCGTCATCTGATCACGATGACCGGCTTCATGGGACTCGACCAGCAAGCGATGCTCGACGAGATCGCCCCGGGATGGGAGACCGCCGGCGGAGGCGACCACCTCCCCCACCTGCGGTCGGTGACGGTGTTGGCGACCGACGTCCCCGCTCGGGCCGGGGTCGACACCGTCGACGACCTCGACCGGACCGGCGCCGACCACCCCGGCCGAGCCGATGCGTCCTCGGTGGCACCGACCGATGCCGGCGACATCCTCTACACCTCCGGCACCACCGGTTCCCCGAAGGGCGTGGTCGTCACCCACGACGCCGTGCTGCGCTGCGCGTATGCCTCGGCCCGCCATCGTGCGTTCCAGGACGGCCGACGGATCCTGTTCTCGTTGCCCTGCTATCACATGTTCGGCTACGTCGAAGGTGTGCTGGCGGCCATGTTCGTCGGCGGTGCCGTCATCCCCCGCACCGCGTTCTCGCCCGCCGACTACCTGGCGTCGATCGAGCGCCACCGGGCCGACGACATCCTCGCGGTCCCCACGATGACCGTCGCTCTCCTCGAGCACCCGGACCGCACCACGCGCGACCTCTCGTCGGTCACCGCCGTGCTGTCGGGGGCGGCACCGGCGCCGGTCTGGCTGTGGGAGAAGGTGCGGACCGAGCTCGGGATCACCGAGATCACGACCGGCTACGGCATGACCGAGTGCGGGGGCGCGATGACCCTCACCCGCCCCGAGGACGAGCTCGTCCTCCATTCCACGACCGTCGGGCGCATCAAGGACGCCGGCGTGGCGGGCCTCGAGGACGGGGCGCTGTGTCGCTATCGGACGGTCGATCCGATCGAGGGCACCGACCTGCCCGACGGCGCCGAGGGCGAGCTGGTCTCGAGCGGCCCGACCCATCTGCTCGGCTACTGGAACAAGCCCGACGAGACGGCCGCAGCCGTCGTCGACGGCTGGCTGCACTCGGGCGACCTGGGCCGGGTCCGTGACGACGGCTACCTCGAGCTGACCGGCCGATCCAAGGAGCTCTACAAGAGCGGCGGCGAGCTCGTGATGCCCAAGGAGATCGAGGAGCTGCTCAGCGCCCACCCATCCGTCAGCCAGGCCTATGCGATCGGGGTGCCCGACGAACGATGGGGCGAGGTGGGTTGCGTGTTCGTGGTCGCCGACGCCGACGCCGCTGTGACCGAGGCCGAGCTGCTGGAGCTGTGCCGTTCGAAGCTGGCGCGGTTCAAGGTGCCCCGCCACGTCCTGTTCGCCGACGCCGCCGATCTGCCGACGACGCCGACGGGCAAGGTCCAGAAGTTCAAGCTCGTCGCTGCGGCGAAGGACCGGCTGGCCGCGGAGTCATGACGGCGAGGCGTTGAGGCCCAGCCGGGGCCGGGCGAATGCGGCGATCCGCTCGATCGCCCGGTCGGCCTCCGGAACGTGGCCGACGGCGGCGTGCCAGACGTGGATCATCTCGGGCCACACCTCGAGCTCGACCTCGCCCTTGGCGGTTGCCACGCCATCGGCGAACCGAACCGAGTCGTCGAGGAGCACCTCGGCGTCGCCGACCTGGACGAGCATCGGGGCGAGGCCGGCGAGGTCGGCTCCGACCGGCGAGACGAGGGGCACCCGCGGGTCGGCTCCCGCCAGATAGGCGGCCGACATCACCTCGGTCTCCGCCACGGTCACGGCCGGGTCGACGTCGGCACGGCTCCGCCGACTCGGGCTGTCGTTGGTGAGGTCGAGCCAGGGCGACAACAACACGCCGATCTCGGGCTGCGCCGACCCGGCCTCACGGAGCCTCACCAGGAGGGCCGCGGCGAGTCCACCGCCGGCGGAGTCGCCCATCACCCCGATGCGGGCATTCGAGCGCTCGACCTCGAGCGCTCGATACACGGCCAGGGCGTCGTCGAGTGCCGCCGGGTGGGGGTGCTCCGGCGCCAGCCGGTACTCGGGCACCACGACCCGGCATCCGATGGCGACGGCGAGCGCCCCGACCAGGGCGAGATGCGAGCGGACCGATCCCGCGACATAGCCCCCACCGTGGAGGTAGAGCACGACCGCGTCGTCGGGCGCTGCGTCCGGAGTGACGACGCCGACGCGGACCCCGCCGAGATGGCGCCACGCAAGCGCAGCTCCGTCGGGGAGTTCCCCACCGATCTGGTCGAGCCGCTCCCGCATGGCGTCGAGGTCGAACGGGCCCGCGGCCTCCCTGGCCCGAACCACGAGGTCTCGGTACCGATGGAACTGCTCAGAGGTCATCGTGGGCTCCCAACCAAGCGATGGCGTCCAACCGGTCGGCGAGACGTTCGACGGGAGGCGCTCCGACCACGACTCGGTCGACCCCCAGGTCGGCGAGTGCGTCGACGGTGGCGGCGTCGGCGCCGGCCGCGCCGACCGTGATCTCGATCTCGTCGGGGTCGCGACCGACGCGGTCGCACTCGACCCGCAGCACCTCGAGGAGCCGGGTCAGCTCGGCCTCGTCGCCGGGGGCGTGGATGCGCCGACTGAGACTGCCAGGGAAGAAGAACCCGTCACCCCGCCGAGCGGCCCGACGAGCAGCCGCCGGCGAGTGCCCGCCGACCACGATCGGCACCGACCCGACCTCGGGGCGCGGGTTGAGCACCATGTCGCTCCAGCGATGGAAGCGTCCCTCGACGGTGCTCGGCACGTCGGTCCAGAGCGAACGGATGGCGTCGATCGCCTCGTCGGTCCGAGCGCCTCGCTCGCCGAAGGGCACACCGACCGCCTCCATCTCCTCGGCCAGCCACCCGACGCCGACACCGAGCATCGCACGGCCTCCGCTCAACCGATCGAGCGTGGCCCACTCCTTGGCCACATACGCCGGGTGACGTTGGGGCAGGATCATGATCCCGGTGCCGAGCCGCAGGGTGGTCGACAGCGCCGCGGCGTAGGTCAGCCAGACCACCGGATCGCACAACACGACATCGCCCAGACCGGGGAGGTCACCATCGTCGGTGTAGGGATACTCCGAGCGGAGCTCGGAGGGGGTGAGGACGTGTTCGACCGCCCATACCGACTCGACCCCCGCCGCCTCGCAGATCTCGATCGCAGCCCGGACGTCGTCGGGGGTCGTCCACGCCGTGCTCGCGAACATCAGGCCGAGGGCCGGCACCCGGCGGTCGCTGCTCACTCGGTCCCCGTGCGTGACGAGGTGAGCGCCTCGTCGATGGCCTGGTGGAACAGGATCAGCGGCGGCTCGTTGCGGCCGTAGACGACCTCCGGCATCGCCCCCGACGCCAGGTTGGCGTGGATCTGCTCCATCAACGGGAAGTCCTCGCTGTCGGTGACGCCGACGAGGAGGTCGAGGTTCTTCTCGAAGTAGCCCCGTTGGCCCTCCGACCGTGGTGGCTGCGGGGCGAACACGGTGGTGGTGCAGATGGTGGTGTCGACGTCGAGGGGCTCGGCCCGCCACACCTCGACGTGATCCAGCTGGTGCACGATGATCGCGTTGGGGGCCAGAAGGTACTGGATCGTCCCGTAGGGCAGCAGGGACCATTGGTCGCGAGGTTTGTCGAACTCCTCGTGGACGTTGCGGCGCAGGCCCACCGCCAACACGTTGCGGCCGTAGCGTTCGCTGATGACCGTGTCACTGTTGAACATCGGGGCGATCGAGTCCCGGTGCAGGGTGCGGATGTGGTAGCTCTCGGTGAAGGTGTCGAAGAAGAGCTTCCAGTTCATCTTCCAGGTGTTGGTGCGACTGGCGATCGGCACGTAGTCGCCGAGACCGAAGGCTCCGAGGTCGTCCTGCATCCCGGCCAGCACCTCGTCCACGTTCACCGCGTCGACGTCCACCGTCTCGGCGTCACCCGGGGAGCCGTCGACCTGCACGAAGATCAGGCCGTAGGCCTCACCGACCGACAACGGCCGCATCGCACAGTCGTCGACCACGTCATCGAACGCCCCGGCGGCCGCCGGACGGGCACGGAGCCGCCCGTCGAGCTCGTAGGTCCAAGCGTGATACGGACAGGAGAACGCAGCGAGCGCCTTACCGTCGCCCACCGGCTCGACCAGGGATGCGCCGCGATGACGACACATGTTGACCAGGGCCCGGAGCCCGCCGTCGGCCTGCCGGACGACCACGACCGGCACCCCGTCGATCCGGAGGGCCCGGTGGTCGCCCGGATTCGCCAGCTCGGTCGAGAAGCCGACGAAGACCGGGCCTTCCCGGAACAGGACCCGCATCTCTTCGGCGAAGCGAGCCGGGTCGGTGTAGGCCGCGGCCTCGTTGGTCACACACGCGTCGGCCTGTAGACCCTCGAGCCGGTGGCCGGCGCCGGCCACCCGCTCCAGCAGTTCGATCTGTCGTTCTCGTCGCATCGTTGCTCCTCGTGGGATCTGGGCCGGCTCAGCGCGGCATCACGAAGCCGCCGGACACGCTCATCACCTGGCCGGTCAGGCGCCGAGCCCGGTCCGAGGCCAGGAAGGCGACCGTCCAGGCGATGTCGACCGCTTCGGGCCGAACCCGGAGTGGGGTCGCGCCCTCGATGGCGGCCACCGCCCGGTCGTCCATGCCGGCGTCGTCCTGCCACAGGCTGTGTTCGCCGATGTCGGCCGGGTCGGGCACGACGAGGCCGGGGCACACGGTGTTGGCCCGGATCCCGAACCGCCCGTACTCCTGGGCGATCGACCGGGTGAAGGCCATGACGCCCGCCTTCATGGCGCCGTAGTCGCTGACGCGTGGCTGGCCGAACCCGGCGTCGCTGGCGATCGAGACGATGGCACCTCGGCGACGTTCGACCATGCCCGGCAAGACGGCGCGGGTCGCGGCGAAGGTGGTGGCCAGGTTGAGCTGGTAGGCCCGCTCCCAACGCTCGGGCTCGATGTCGAGGAAGAAGCCGGCGGTGCCGTTCCACCCGACGTTGTTGACGAGGGTGACGATCGGGCCGACGTCGGTCTCGATGGCGTGCACGGCTTCCTCGACGAGGGCGGTCTCGGTGAGATCGACGGCGATCGCGGTCGCGTCGCCGCCCGCGGCCGTGATGTCGGCGACGGTTCGCTCCGACATCGCAGCGTCGCGATCCGCGATCACGACCCGTGCCCCCTCGGCGGCGAGCTCCAGGGCGATCGCCCGCCCGATGTTCGACGCCCCTCCGGTCACGACGGCCACGCCGCCGTTCAGCCCCAGATCCATCCGTTGCCTCGCATCCTGTCTCCCCGCATCGCGAGCCCCCTTCTAATTTTGATTAGAATACCGACGACGCACGAGGCCTGCAAACCTGCCCGGCGCCACCACTACCATCGAGCGCCGACCGGAGCTTCTCGATGACCAGTGACCCCCAGGCGATGGACGACGACCGCCCCCTCACCAAGTCGGAACTGACCCGCGAGCGCATCCTCGACAGCGCCGCCAAGGTCTTCCGCCGTCAGGGCTACTCGGCCAAGCTCAGCGACATCGCCGCCGAAGCGGGCCTCCAGGCGGGCAGCCTCTACTACCACTTCGACGGTCGCGAGGCTCTCGTCGCCGAGGTGCTCCACCGGGGCACGGCGATGGCCTGGGCGAGGGTCCGCAAGGCGCTCGCCGCCCTCGACGACGAGGCCAGCGACATCGACCGTCTGCGGACGGCCCTCGCCGCCCACGCCGCCGCCGTACTCGAGCGCGACGACTACCCGGCAGCCCACAACCGGATCTTCTCGATGGCCCCCGACGAGGTGCGCCGCACCGAGATCGCCCACCAGAAGGCCTACGGCGACGATCTCCACCGACTGTTCGAGGCGGCGATCGCTTCGGGAGAGCTCCGCGACGACATCGACGCCCCGGCGGTCCGGATGCTGCTGTTCGGCGCGATGAACTGGACCTCGGAGTGGTTCGACCCGAGTGGGCACCGCTCGGCCGCCGACATCACCGACCAGCTGATCACCATGGCCTTCGATGGCCTGCGGCCCCGCGATTAGGCCCGTTCGGGTCAGACCAGCTCGAGACGGGCGGGCACCGACTTGTGCCACGGCGTGCCGGCGAAGCGGTCGCGGTGGAACGAACCGGTCAGCTCGTTGGGAGCGACACCGTCGGCCACCCGTTCCCCGTCGACGAGCCGGTCGGTGCCGGTGCCGTTGGGGAGCGCCAGGTGGCCGGCCCGCATCGTGTCGTCGACCGCCGCCACGATCGTGGCGGCGCCCCGCTCGGTGACGATGCGCACGGTGGCGCCGTCCTCGACGCCGAGCCGATCGGCGTCGGCCGGCGACACCCGCAGCGCCTCCTGGCCGTCCCGCCTGCGCCAGGCCGGGTCGCGGAAGATCGTGTTGGCGGTGAAGGCCCGCCGCTCCCCCGCCGACAGCAGGAACGGCCACTCGTCGGTCGCCCCGGGCGGATCGCCGAGGTCGTCGAGCTCGGCCAGCAGTTCGGGCATCACCAGCTGGATCTTGCCGTCGGGGGTGGCGAGGCGACGCCAGCTCTCGTCGTGTTCGTCGTCGGTGATCACCACACCCGACGGGCTGTCGAGGATGGCCTGAAAGAGTCGGTCGCCGGCCTCGGGGCCGGTGCCGTAGCCGGCGCGCTCCACGCCGTTCGGGTTGAGCATGGCGCAGCGGATGGCGATGGCCCACAGGGCCGCGGCCGACGCCGCACCATGGGGCAGGGTCGGGCCGAGGGTGCGATAGAGCACGGCCGGCGCGATGGGCCCGAGCGCCGGGTTGGCCGCCATGGCGTTGCCGAAGGCGTCGGCGAACTCGGATCGACCGACCGCCGCCGCAGCGCGGAGCGGCTCGAGGCTCTCGTCATCGAGCAGCCCGGCCGCTTCGAGGATGCGAGCGTGGATCTCGGGCTCGTCGAGGGGACCGCCTCCATCGATGACAGCAGGCCCAGCGGGCGGCTCGACGATCGGTCGGCGAAGGTGGAAGACGTTGCGGGGGAACTCGCCGTTGAAGAACGTCGCCTCGAACTTCTCGTACTGACTCGTCGCCGGCAGCACGTAGTCGGCCTGGCGGGCGGTCTCGGTCATGAACACGTCGATCACGACCGAGAACTCGAGGGCCTCCATCGCCTCTCGCATCCGCTGGGAGTCGGCCACCGAGTGGGCCGGGTTGCCCGACTCGACGATGAGCGCCCGGAACCGGTTCGGGTGGTCGGTGAGGATCTCCTCGGCCATCGCGTTGCACGGGATGAGGCCGCCGAGGATGCGTTCGCCGGCCACCGGGCTGCGGGGCGCCCGCTCCGGGTCGAGTTCGGCCGAGTAGGCCTTCACCAGCGGCACCATCGTGGAGGGGATGTACTGACCGCCGGGGTTGGCGAAGTTGCCGGTGAGGGTCCACACCAGCTTCTCGAGGTAGCTGACCAGGGTGGAGTGGCGGTTCATCTGCACGCCGAGGTCCTCGAAGACGGCGACGCTGGCCGCGGCGGCGATCCGGCGGGTCGCCTGACGTACGAGGTCCTCGTCGACGTCCGCGATCCGGCAGTACTCGGCGACGTCGATGCCACCGAAGCGGGCGTCGATGCCGTCGCGCCCGTTGGCGTGGTCCCGGAGCCAGGCGTGGGCGTGGAGGCCCTCCTGCACGATGATGGCGACCATGGCGGCGAGGAGCCACGCGTCGCGCCCGGGCGCGACCTGGAGGTGGAAGTCGGCCAGCGCAGCGGTCTCGGTCACCCGCGGGTCGATCACGATCATCGACCGCTCGGGGTCCTTGCTGATCGCCTTGAGGGTGGTGCGGGCGTGGGGCAGACCGTGGCTGTGCCACGGGTTCTTGCCCACGAAGAACGCGACCTCGCACTCGTCGAACTCGCCGCGCACCGGGTTGCCGAACATCGAGCCGTTGACCCAGACCTCACCGCTCTTCTCCTGGGCGATGGCGCTGCTGCGATAGCGGCCACCGAACCCCTTGTGGAGGGCCGCCCCGTAGGCACCGCAGAGGTGGTTCCCCTGACCGCCACCGCCGTAATACAGGATCTTGTCGCCGCCGTGGACGTCACGCACCGCGGCGAGGCGTTCGGCGACCTCGCGGGCGGCGGTGTCCCAATCGACCTCCTCGAAGGTGCCGTCGGGGAGGCGGCGGAGCGGGTTGAGGACCCGCTCGCCCCGGCCGTTCTGGTAGTGGTCGAGGCGCAGGGCCTTCTCACACGTGTAGCCCTTGGAACCGGGGTGGGTCTTGTCGCCCCGCACCCGCTCGAAGGTTCGACCGTCCGCTCCGACACGGATCTCGACGCCACAGTTGCACTCGCACAGGATGCAGGCGGTGGTCTTCCAGGTTGCTTCGGTCTCGGTCGGGTCGGTGCTGGTCGGCTCGGTAGTGGTCACAGCGTGCTCCTGGCAGGGGTCTCGGCGAGGGCTTTGATGCCCTCGACGGTGCGGGTCATGTTGGCGCTCACCTCGTCGAGGCGACGGCGCAGGATCTTGGCTTCCTTGTCCGGCATCTGGTCGATCGCCATCGTCGTGCCCGACGGGCCGGGGCCGATCTCGTAGAAGAAGCGGAGCCGGGTGCCGCCGGGCTGCAGGTCGAGGTCGAAGCGCCAGCGGGCCCCCGGGTTGGCCGGGTCGGATGTGCACCAACCGAAGCTCCGCTCGGCTTCGAAGACGTCGACGAAGCACGAGATCGACCACTCGCCGATCGCCCGGTGCTGGTTGCGGCCGGTGAACTCGGCGCCGAGGCCGCGCTCGTCGCTCGCCCACTCGGCCCCGAGGAACTCCTCGGAGAACTGGGCCGGCAGCTCGATGTCGGTGACGAGGTCCCACACCCGGCCGGCGCCGGCTCGGATGTCGACCTCGACCACGGCGCCGGGCCCATCGGCGAAGCGGAGCTCCCCGTCGGAGCCGGTGCGCGACGTGGTGCCGAAGCGGTCGAACGAGGTGATGGTGCGGGACGGGTGGCGGGGTGCTCGCCGGAAGTCGGTGCCCTTGGTGTAGGCGACGGGGAACAGGGCGATCTCGGTGAGGTCGTCGGGGATGCCGAGGATCTCCTTCACCGCCGCCTCGTCCTGGAGGGCGGCGGTGACCCAGGTCGTGCCGAGCCCGCGGGCCCGCAGGGCGAGGCAGAAGCTCCAGCCGGCCTGGATCACCGAGTCGAACAGACCGGGGCGCCCGCTGTCGTCGTGACGACCGACGATGCTCAACACGACGAGGGCCGGCACCTCCGCGAGGTGTTCGGCGAGGTGAGCGGCCGACGCCATGACCTTCTCGTTGGGGTGCCCGGTGCCGGCGAGCCGCTCGGCGGCGTCGGCCATGAAGGCACCGGCGGTCTCGCGGTAGAGGTCGCCGAGCTGCTGCTTCACCACAGGGTCGCGCACGACGAGCCAACGCCGACTCCCCTGGTTGCCGCCGGTCGGGGCCTGTTCGGCGAGGTCGATGCAGTCGAGCAGGATCTGGTTGTCGACCGGACGCTCGAGATCGAGGCGACGCCGCACGGCCCGGGTGGTGGCCAGCACCTCATCGACGTCCAGGCCGATCAGATCGCCGGGGCCCGACTCGAGATCGCTCGGTTGCGTCATGAGATGGAACCTAGATCGCACGGTTCTTTCATGCAACCGAGACTCCCCTGCAGCCCAGGCGCCTTCGCGCAACCGAGGCACCCAGGATGACGCTGGGTCTCATCTCGGGCCGGGGGCCGCCGACGGGTCTGCCATGAAGTACCTGCTCGCCGCCGTCGCTGCGGTCGCCCTCGTCGTCGGCGGGATGCGACTGAGCTCCGCCACCACCGAGACCCAGCGTGTCCTGTTCATCGGCAACAGCTACACGGCCACCCACGATCTCCCCGGCCGGGTCGCAGCGATCACCGAAGCCAACGGCCTCCGCCTCGAGACGACCACGATCGCGCCGGGCGGACGAACGCTCCGCCAACACGCGGGCGACTCGGGGGTCCGATCCGCGATCGCCAACGGCGACTACGACCTCATCGTCATCCAGGAACAGTCCGAGCACCCCGCCGACGCCACACTTCTCACGACCTCGTCCATCCCCGCCGCCGAGACCCTCGGCGAGCTGGCCGCCCTCGTCGAGTCGGAGGTGATCCTGTTCCAGACGTGGGGCCACCGTGACGGCAACGCGTTCACCGGCCACCGCTCCTACTCGTCGATGCAGAGCGCCCTGGTCGATGGCTACTGGCAGCTGGCCGAAGCGTCGGGCGGCCGGGTCGCCCCGGTCGGCTCGACGTGGGCCCGCAGCCTCGAGGCCAACGACATCGCGCTCCACTCGAGCGACGGCTCGCACCCGTCCCCGGCCGGCACCCACCTCGCCAGTCTCGTGATCGCCCGCACGATCCTCGGTGAGCGGCTCGAGCAGATCCCGGCCGACGGTGTCAGCGACGCCGACGCCGCGGCGCTCGCCGCCCTGCTCTGGTGATCAGACGGTGATCGTGGTCAGGTCGTCGCCGATCACGATCTCGCCGTCGAAGTGCTCGGCGGCGAGGGCGATCCAGTCCGGGTACTGATCAGGGGTGGGGGCGGGCACCATGTGGGTGAGGGCCAGCCGGCCGGCGCCGACCCTGGCGGCGGTCTGCGCGGCCTCCACGACACCCGAGTGGTAGTCGAGGATGTCCTGCAACATCGGGTGCGGGATCGCCTCGACGAGATCGCGTCGGATCACCGTCTGCACGTACACGTCGGCGCCGCGAGCGAGTTCGTCGACGCCGTCGCACGGGATCGTGTCGCCGACCAGCGCCGCAACGGCACCGCCACTCGTCAGCCGGTAGCCCAGCGTCGGCTCGACCGGGGCGTGCACGGTCGCCGCAGTAGCGACCTCGATGGCGCCGACCGTGCACGAGTCCCCCGGCTCCAGCTCGGTCACCTCGACCTGCGGCGGCGAGGTGAGCACGTCGTGGTGGGCCATGCGGTAGCCGACGTCGGGCTCGAGGGCGTGGAGCTGCCGCTCGACGAACTGCCTGGTGCCGACCGGGCCGAAGACGGCGAGCGTGGCGTCGCCCTGGGTCATCACCCAGTGGGTGGTGATCACGTCGTTGAGGGCGCACACGTGATCGCTGTGGAGGTGCGTGATCAACACTCCCGAGAGGAAGCCGGGGAGCGAGCCCGCGGCGGCGAGGCGCATGACAACCCCGCGGCCGGCGTCGACCAACAGGTGGGTGTCGCCGGCTCTGACGAGGGTCGACGGCCCGGCGCGGTTCGGGTCGGGCAGCGGCGATCCGGTGCCGGTCAGCACGACGTCCATGGTTCAGGCCGCTTCGAGGTAGCGGGCTCGCAGCGCCTCCCGCTCGGCTGAGCCGACCCCGAGGGCGTCGGCCAGGTAGTCGTCCCGGCTGGCCCAACCCTCGTCGACGGCGGCCAGGGCAGCGCGGAGGTAGGCGTCGTCGACCTGGAGGAAGGGGCGCATCACCTCGGCGTCGATGCCCTTCGATGCGAAGTAGGCGAGGCGCTGGGCGGCCGGTCGATGCACGTTCGACAGCAGGTAGTGCTCGATCAGTTGATCGTCGTCGACGCCGAGCGCCATGCCGGCGACGGTTGCCGCCCAACCCGCACGGTCCTTGCCGGCCGAGCAGTGGAACAGCACGGGGCCGTCGGCCTCGAGCAGGTGGGCGAGGAAGGCGGCGTAGACGGCGTGCTTGTCGGGCTCGGTGGCCTGGGCCACCGCGTGGCCCTTCGCGAGTTCGGCCGCCTGACCGTTGCCGTAGCGGGCGTTGATGCGATCGGTGTCGCCCGACATCAACAGCTCGCGGATCTCCGCCCCGGCGCCGGCCGGGTCGGGCACCGGATTCTCGATCAGGCGCACGCCGTCGGGCAGGCGGTCGTCGCCGCCGTCGCCCCGCTTGTCGACGTCCTGGCGGAAGTCGACGACGCTGTGAAGTCCGAGCCCGGCAAGCGCCTCCACGTCATCGTCGGTGGCGGCGGCGAGGTGGCCGCTTCGCAGGAGGCGACCGGGCGCGATCACCGCCGGCTGCCCCTCGAGCCGGCCTCGGAGGCCGGCCATGTCGCGGAAGTTGAGCACACCAGACAAGGCTGGCAGATTCGATGCGGGCTGCATGGCCGCATCCTGCCATGCTGACCCCATGGCGATCACAACGCGATTCACGGAGACCTTCGGCGTCGAGCACCCCATCGTGCAGGGCGGCATGCAGTGGGTGGGCTACGCCGAGATGGTGGCACCGGTTGCCAACGCCGGCGCCCTCGGTTTCCTCACCGCACTCACCCAGCCGACACCCGAGGCTCTGGCGGCCGAGATCGCCCGCACCAAGGAGATGACCGACAAGCCCTTCGGTGTGAACCTCACGATCCTCCCGGCGATCACCCCGCCGCCCTACGCCGAGTATCGACAAGCGATCATCGAGGGCGGGATCGAGGTCGTCGAGACCGCCGGTTACAAGCCCCAGGAGCACGTCGACGACTTCAAGGCGCACGGCATCAAGGTGATCCACAAGTGCACCGCGGTGCGTCACGCCCTGTCGGCCGAACGGCTCGGCGTCGACGCGATCTCGATCGACGGCTTCGAGTGCGCCGGCCACCCCGGTGAGGACGACATCCCTGGCCTGATCCTGATCCCGGCCGCGGCCAACAAGGTCAGCGTCCCGATGCTGGCGTCCGGTGGCTTCGCTGATGGCCGTGGCCTCGCCGCCGCCCTTGCGCTGGGCGCCGACGGCATCAACATGGGCACTCGCTTCTGCGTCACCGAGGAAGCCCCGATCCACGACTCGTTCAAGCAGCGCATGGTCGAGAACGACGAGCGCCAGACCAAGCTGATCTTCCGCACCCTGCACAACACCGCCCGGGTGATGAAGAACGCGGTCAGCTCCGAGGTCGTCGAGATCGAGCACCGCGAGGGCGGCGCCGAGTTCTCCGACATCCAGCACCTCGTCGCCGGCGCTCGTGGCCGTCAGGCCATGACCGATGGCGATCCTGACGGCGGCATCTGGTCGGCCGGTCAGGTGCAGGGCCTGATCGACGACATCCCGACCGTCGCCGAGCTGATCGATCGGATCGTGTCCGACGCCGAGGAGATCATCCGGGCCCGCCTCGCCGACATGCTCGCCTGAGGCTGGCTGCAGGCCGGGGCTCTGAGTCGGTCACGTCACAGCCAGCCGCGGTCGCGGGCGATGACCGCGGCCTCGGCGCTGGACCGGGCGTGGGTCTTGGCCGCCGCGGTCGACAGGTAGTTGCGCACGGTGCCCTCCGAGAGGGCGACCGCGGCGGCGATGTCGGCCACCGGCGCGCCCGACAGGGTGTGACGCAGCACCTCTCGCTCGCGCTCGGTGAGCGGGCTCGACCCTTCGATCACCGACTCGGTCGCCAGCCCGGGGTCGACCACTCGGAGACCCTGGTGCACGCGCCGCACAGCGTCGGCGAGCTCGTCGGCCGGGGTGTCCTTGACCACGAAGCCGGCCGCGCCGGCGTCCATCGCCCGACGCAGGTAGCCGGGGCGTCCGAAGGTGGTGACGATCAGCGAGCGCACCGACGGGGCCTCGGCGGCGAGGACCTCCACCGCGGCGATCCCGTCGAGGCCCGGCATCTCGATGTCGAGCAGGGCGACGTCGACGTCGGTGACGCGCACCGCGTCGAGGACCTCATCGCCGCGATCGACCTCGGCGACGACCTCGAGGTCGGGCTCCATCCCGAGCAGGGCGGCCAGGGCGCCGCGCACGAGGGCCTGATCGTCGGCCAGGAGCAGCCGGATCACGTCAGCCACGACGGACCTCGAGCCGAGTGCCACCCGATCCGACCGGCTCGATCGCCAGTTGGGCGCCGAGCGGCACGAGGCGTTCCCGCAGCCCCGTGAGCCCGTTGCCCTCGGCGAGCCCGGCCGGGCCGACGCCGTCGTCCTCGATCCGGAGCCACACGCCCCGGCCCGGACCGACGTGGACCGAGCAGTGTGTGGCCTGTGCGTGTCGGATGACGTTGGTGATCGACTCCCGGACCACCCAGGCGAGCGGGCCTCGGGCTTCGACGGGCACCGACGACACGTCGCCGGCACTCGTGTAGGTCGCTCCGGCGTCGGCGAGCACGGTGCGGGCGGCGGCGATCTCGTCGGCCAGGTTCGGACGGCGCAGGCCACCGACGGTCGAGCGGATCTCGGCCAACGCGCCCCGGCTGAGGCTCTGCAGCTCGTCGAGTTCACTCCGGCAGCGGTCGACGATCTCCCGGTCGGTGTCGTCGGCCGGGTCGAGCTTGGCGAGGAGGCGGCTGGTCAGCTCGGCCTTGATCACCACGGCGGTGAGGCTGTGACCGAGCACGTCGTGCACGTCGCGGGCCACCCGG
>JAWSVN010000092.1:0-16461 GCA_033851875.1 Acidimicrobiales bacterium | reverse complement strand
GTGACGACGTAGTCGGAGTTGTCGACCGCGTGGGCCAGGGCGTCGGGGTCGGAGGCGTAGCGCAGCCAGCCGACGGCGGTGTAGAGGTCGACGAGCTCTCGGATCGGGACGACCTCGTCGTCGGCGTAGGTGATCGTCACCCGCTCAAGGCTAGGGCTCGGCAACCGTGTCCCGGAGACCGGCGAGGAGCTGCTCGGCCGGCGGATGGGGGAGGGCGTGGCGTCGCCGCACCGCGGTGAGCCGGCGCCGGAGCAGGGGTTCGGTGTCGACGCGGGTGAGTGGTGCCGGCCCGGCCTCGGCTTGCGAGACCGGCAGCACCGTCCAGCCGAGGCCGAGGTTGACCATCTCGCGCAGCACCTCGGGCTGGTGTGACTCGGCGACCAGCCGATAGTCGTGGCCTCGGCTGCGGAGGGCGGCGGCGGTGAGCTGGTGGGTGTGGGACGAGGGGGGGAAGCCGACCCACGGGCCCCAGTCGTCGCTTCGGTCCGTTGCTTCGGGCGGCCCGTAGACGGCGAGCGGCTCGTCGATCAGCGGGGTCTCCACCACGTCCGCTGGTGGTTCGGCCGGGCTCACGAGGACGGCAAGGTCGAGCTCGCTGGCCCGCACCTGTTCGAGCAGCTGGGCGGACGGAGCGACGGTGAGGTGGAACTCGACGGTCGGGTGCTCGGAGCGGAACTCACGCAGCTCGCCGGAGAAGAGATGGGTGGCGGCGACGTCGATCATGCCGACCCGCAGGCGACCCTCGGCGCCCGAGGCGGTGGCGCGCAGCCAGCGGCCGAGGTCGTCGGTGGCGGCGAGCACGGTGCGGGCGTAGTCGAGCACCGGGGCGGCACCGTTGGCGAGGACCCGTCGACGACCGTCCCGCTCGAACAGGGGCCGCCCGAGCCGGCGCTCGAGTTCGGCGAGCCCCTGCGACAGCGCGGACGGCGACACCCGGAGCTGCTGTGCCGCATCGGCCCAGGTCGGATGATCCGCCACCGCCACCAGGTACTGGAGTTGCGGCAGTGTCGGTTGAGGGAGTGTCGGTTGAGGGAGGGCTGGCTGGGGAAGGCTGGCCGGCTCGGTCACAATTGTTCAGTATTGCTGAACTGAACGAAGAACAAGTGTCGGAGTCGTTAATGTTCGTCACATGACTGACTCCTCCGCTCTCGACATTGCCCCTGCCTCGGGCAAGCTCGGCATCCTGACGCCCGGCGTCGGCGCCGTCGCCTCCACCTTCATCGCCGGTGTGCTCCACGCTCGCAAGAACGGCACCCCGCCCCTCGGTTCGGTCTCGCAGATGGCCCACATCCGCCTCGGCAGCCGGGACGACGACCGCAACCCCCTGATCCGCGACTTCGCCCCCCTCGCCTCGCTCGACGACATCGTCTTCGGCGGCTGGGATCCGATCTCGCCCAACGCCCTCGAGGCCGCCCGCACCTGCGGTGTGCTCGAGGAGCGCGACATCGCCCCGATCTCGAGCGAGCTCGAGGGCATCGTCACGATGGACGCCGTCTTCGATCAGAAGTGGGTCAGTCGCCTCGAGGGCACCCGCGTCAAGCAGCTCGACTCCAAGTGGGACGAGGCGATGGCCCTCATGGCCGACATCGAGAACTTCCGCACCGAGAACGGCTGCGACCGTCTCGTGATGGTGTGGTGCGGTTCGACCGAGGCCTTCCAGACCCCGAGCGGGGTCCACGAGACCGTCGAGGCGTTCGAGGCCGGCCTCAAGGCCAACGACGACAACATCTCGCCGAGCCAGATCTACGTCTACGCCGCCCTGCAGTCCGGCGTGCCGTTCGCCAATGGCGCCCCCAACCTGTCGACCGATCTGCCCTGCATGATCGAGCTGTCGGAGAAGCTCGGCGTGCCGATCGCCGGCAAGGACTTCAAGACGGGCCAGACCCTCATGAAGACCCTGCTCGCCCCCGGGCTCAAGGCTCGCATGCTCGGCCTGCGCGGCTGGTATTCGACCAACATCTTGGGCAACCGCGACGGCGAGGTGCTCGACGCGCCGGAGAACTTCAAGACCAAGGAGGAGTCGAAGCTGGGCGTGCTGCACAAGATCCTGCAGCCCGACACCTACCCCGACCTCTACGGCAACATCGACCACGTCGTGCGGATCAACTACTACCCGCCCCGTGGCGACAACAAGGAGGGCTGGGACGCCATCGACATCTTCGGATGGATGGGGTACCCGATGCAGATCAAGATCGACTTCCTCTGCCGTGACTCGATCCTGGCCGCCCCGATCGTGCTCGACCTCGCCCTGTTCATGGACCTGGCATCTCGCGCCGGGCAGTCGGGCGTGCAGGAGTGGCTCAGCTTCTACCTCAAGGCCCCGCAGGCCGCCGGCGACGTCGAGGCCGAGCAGGATCTGTTCATCCAGCAGACCAAGCTCAAGAACACCCTCCGCGAGTGGATGGGCGAACAGCCCGTCACGCACAGCGAGGCTGGATGAGGTCCTGAGGCTGGATGATCTCGCGAAAGGCGAACGGCGTTCGCCTCGTTTGGCGGTTGGCACACTGGTGTGACTACGGTCACCAGGGTGCCAACCGCACTCACCCCTGAGGTTGCTCTCGCCACCCGTCCCCGTCTGTGGGTCCTGGTGCCGAGCTTCCTCCTGGGCGCGGAAACCTGGCGGGGCGTTGGCGAGGTCCTCCACCTGCTCGGCCAGGACGTGGTGCGGCCCAAGCCGGTCCGCACCACCCCCCGCCACGCCGATCACGTCTCGCCGTGGGTCAACGGCGTGGCCGACGCGATCCCGCCGGTCACCTCGACGCCAATCGTCGTCGTCGGTCATTCCGGGTCGTGTCCCCGGCTGGCGCTGGTGGTCGACGAACTCGTCGAGCGAGGTCACGACGTCGAGGCGATGATTCTCGTCAACGGCCGCCTCCCCGAGGACGGGGTGGTGCCGACCGAGCGGGACTTCCCGATGAGCGACACGCTCGACGCCCTGGTGCGGCCCGACGACTACCTGCCCCCGTGGCATCGTTGGTGGGGGCCGATGATCGTCGACATGCTGCCCGGCGACGACGCCCGTCACCGGGTGCTCGACGAGGCCAAGCCCGTGCCTCGTGCCGTGTTCGACCAACCGATCCCGGCCCCCGCCCTGCCGGAGTCGGTCGGCAAGGGCTACCTGGCCTTGGGCGACCTCTACCTGCCCACGATGGAGGCCGCTCGGTCCGACGGGTTCCAGGTGCGGCGCCTCGACGGCGAACACCTCCACATGGTGGTCGACCCGGTCTCGGTCGCCGCCGCCCTCATGGGGTTGTGCGACGCGACCTACGCCTGCCAGCGCCTCGGCTGAGCAGTTCGTTCGGGTCCGAGCGTCTTGGGTCATAGCGTGGAGCCATGACTGGCACCACGGATGCGCGCCGCTGGTTGGGTGACCGCATCCCCTTCCGCCTGACGGGCCCCGAACCCGACGATGCGACGGTGGCCCGCGCCGGGGAGCCCCACCGTCACGGTGATCTGGACGGAGTCGTCGCCGCCGTCGCCCGGGCGCTGCGCACCCTCCACGATCTCGACCCCGCCGCTGCGCCGCTCCCGACGGGCTGGGACGACCTCGAGCGGACGATCGAGCTCGAGGGCATCGAGACGCTCGAGCCGCCGGTCGAACTGGCTGCCCCCTACGACCGCTACTCGCTGGCCGACCTCCGCTCGATCTGGGTCGGCGGCCGCCCCGCCACCGAGGATCTCGTCGTCTGCCACGGTCGGGCCACGCTCGACCGCTTCTGGGTGGCCACCGAACCCAACAGCGACGGTCGGGTCGAGGTGACCGCCCTCGGTGACGCCGAGCGCTTCCGGGTCGCCGACCGCCACCTGGATCTGGCCGTCGTCCAACAGAGTCTGCTCGCCGTCTACGGTTTCGAGGCCGTCGTGCTGTTCTACGAGCACTACGGCACCGACCCCGACATGCTGCGTCTCGACCACTACGTCCTCGCCGGCCTCTTGCTCGACGGGCCGATCACCTCGGCTTCCGACGGCTGACCCGATGCCCGGTCTGGTCATCGTCGGCCCCACCGCGTCCGGCAAGACCGCCCTCGCCCTCGCCCTCGCCGAGCGGCTGGGTGCGGCCGGCCGGGCGGTCGAGATCGTGTCGGCCGACGCGATGGCGCTCTATGCCGGCATGGACGTCGGCACCGCCAAGCCGTCGGCCGTCGAACGCGCCGCGGTCCGGCACCACCTCGTCGACGTGGTCACCCCCGCCGACGACTACAGCCTCAGCCGGTTCAAGGCCGACGCCGACGAGGCGCTGGCCGGCATCTCCGAACGTGGTGCGAACCCGATCGTGGTCGGGGGCACCGGCCTCTACGTCCAGGCCCTCGTCGACGACCTCGACATCCCCGGGCAGTTCCCCGACGTGGCGGCCGAGCTCGAGGCCGAACCCGACACCGCCGTGCTCCACGCCCGCCTCGCCGAGCTCGACCCCGCGGCCGCCACCAAGATGGAGCCGACCAACCGGCGCCGCATCCTGCGGGCCCTCGAGGTGACCGTCGGGTCGGGGCGGCCGTTCTCGTCGTTCGGGCCCGGGATCGACGCCTACCCGCCGACGGCGTGGACCGTGGTCGGCCTCGAGATCGATCGCGACACCCTCGACGCTCGCATCGACGCCCGCTACGACGCCCAACTCGCCGCCGGCTTCCTCGACGAGGTGGTGGCGGTCGAGGCCGGGCCGGGCTTCGGACGCACCGCCGCCCAGGCCCTCGGCTACCGGGAACTGCGAGCCCACCTGGCGGGGGAGTGCTCGCTCGGCGAGGCGATGGACGAGGCCCGCCGCCGGACGCGGCGGTTCGCCCGCCGCCAGCAGCGCTGGTTCCGTCGCGACCCCCGCATCACCTGGCTCGACGCCCTGGCCCCCGACCTCGCCGACCGAGCCGAGGCGGCGTGGCAGCGCGCCGCGTCAGCAGTCGACGGGCCGACCCGATGACGGCCACCGAGATCGCCGAGCAGTCCGACAAGCAGGTCCGCAGCTGGATGCTCTACGACTGGGCCAACTCGGCGTTCGCCACGACGATCCTGGCCGCCGTCTTCCCCGTCTACTACTCCGCCGTCGCCGGCTCGACCCTGCCCTCGGCGGCGAAGGCGACCCAGTACTACTCGCTCACCCTGTCGGCCTCGGTCCTCGTCGTCGCCATCATCAGTCCGATCCTCGGCACGCTCGCCGACACGACCGGCACCCGCAAGCGGTGGCTCGTCGGGTTCGCCCTCGTCGGCGCCGCGGCCACGGCCGGGCTGTTCACCGTCGGCGAGGGGGCGTGGCTGTGGGCGTCGCTCGTGTTCGTCGTCGCCCGCATCGGGTTCGGCGGCTCCAGCGTGTTCTACGACTCGTTGCTTCCCCACGTCGCCCCGCCCGAACGGATCGACGAGGTGTCGTCGAAGGGGTTCGCCCTCGGCTACCTCGGCGGCGGGATCCTGCTGGCGATCAACGTCGCCATGATCTTCGCCCTGCCCGACGACAACCTCGGCGTCCGGCTCAGCTTCGTCACCGTCGGCATCTGGTGGGCGGTGTTCTCGATCCCCCTGATCCGCAATGTCACCGAACCCGTCGGCCGGGCCGGGGCGACGATCGCGTCGGCGTCGAAGGCTGTCGTCGCCGAACTGAAGGCCACCCGACAGACGCTCCGTTCGCTGCCCGAACTCGGCCGGTTCCTGCTCGGGTTCCTGATCTACAACGACGCCATCGGCATCGTGATCTCGGTCGCCGCCATCTACGGGGCCGAGCTCGGCTTCGGGGCGATCGAACTCACCCTGGCGATCCTGCTCGTGCAGTTCGTCGGCATCCCCTACAGCCTGCTGTTCGGCTCGATCCCCGGCGGTTCCACCACGGTCACCCGTCGTCGCCGGCTGGTGGCGTTCGTTCTCGCCAACGTGGTGCTCTTGCCCACCACCGCGATCGCGATGCGCCAGTTCGGCCCGCTCGAGGTGAGCGGCACGGCCCCCGAGGCCTACGGCACCGAGGGAGTGCAGGGCCTGCCGACCAGGGCGTCGGCGGCGCCGACGTCGTTCGACTGGTCGGGGCGCTCGCTCGAGATCACCTATGACGCGGGGCCGGCGGTGGCCGACGTCTCCCTCCGTGTCGACGGCGAGGCGTGGCTCGACGATGACGGCGACGTCGTGCTGCTCGGCGACGGAGAGGTGGCACGCACGGGGGAGGCGATCGTGATCGACCCCGGCGCAGCGGGGGAGCACACGATCGAGTTCGTCACCGTCGGCCAGGCCGCCTTCGCCCCGGTGGCCGAGGTCGAGATCCTGCCCCCGCCCCGGGAGTCGAACCTCGGGCTGATCATCGCCCTGATCCTCGGCGTCCAGGTCGTCGCCGGGCTGTTCGCGTTCGCTGCCGGGCCACTCGTCGCCCCGATCGCGGATCGGATGGGCACCAAGGAGGCGATCCTGCTCGCCCTCGCCGCCTACCTGATCGTGGCGGTGTGGGGGTTCCGGCTCGACTCGGTCGTCGAGTTCTGGGGCCTGGCCTGGCTCGTCGCCATCTGCCAAGGCGGCTCGCAGGCCCTCAGCCGCAGCCTGTTCACTCAGCTGATCCCGGCCGACCGGTCCGGTGAGTTCTTCGGGTTCTTCTCCGTGATTTCCAAGTTCGCGTCGCTGCTGTCGCCGCTGGTGTTCGTCGCCAGCGTCGCCCTGTTCGACTCCAGCCGGCCCGCGGTGTTGGCCCTCAGCGTCTTCTTCGTCATCGGCGGCTGGCTCCTGTGGGGCGTCGACGTCGACGCCGGCGTCCGGCGCATCGGGAAACGCGCGACGCCCTCGGGCGAGAACCTGAGAGAATGGGGGCCTTGACCGCAGTTGAACTCTCCTCTGACGCCTCGTCGATGGCGCCGACCGCCGTGCGGCTCACCAAGCACCACGGCCTCGGCAACGACTTCCTGATCGCCATCGACCCGGCGCGCCCGCTCGGACCGGCCGACGCCGTTGCCTGGTGCGACCGTCGCACCGGCCTCGGTGCCGACGGCCTGATCCAGGTCGACACGATCGAGGCCGATCCCGGCCGGCCGCAAGCTCATCCGGCTGCGCCGTGGCGGATGACGCTGTGGAACGCGGATGGGTCCGAGGCCGAGATCTCCGGCAACGGGGTCCGCTGCGTCGGCCAGGCGATCGTGTTGCACGACGGCCTGAGCGGCGCGTTCATCCTCGACGTCGACACGGCGTCGGGCGTCCGTCGTCTCGAGGTGGTCGACGCTCCCGCCCCCGAACTCGGCGGCGGCGCTGCCTTCCACTCCGTGCGGGTCGACATGGGCGCCCCTCGTCCCGGCGGCCCCGAGGCGTCGGACCGTTGGAGCGCCGCCGGCGTCGACGTCTTCCGCCAGGAGGGCATCGACATGGGCAACCCCCACCTCGTCGCCCTCGTCGACGACCCGGCCACCATCGACCTCGCCGTCGTCGGCCCCACGATCGAGGCCCAGTACCCGGCGGGCTGCAATGTCCACGTCGTTCGCATCGAGGACGCCTCGACGATCGACCTGCGGGTCTGGGAGCGCGGCGCCGGCATCACCGAGGCGTGCGGGTCCGGAGCGTGTGCCGCTGCCGTGGCGGGCCACCGTTGGGGCCTCACGTCGGGCCGGGTCCAGGTGGTGATGCCGGGCGGCGCCGTCGAGGTCGAGGTCACCGACGACACGGTCCACCTCACCGGTCCGGCGACCTTCGTGGCCACCATCGACGTTCCGATCACCGGCGGCGATGGCGAAGGAGGCAGCCGTGGGTGAGAAGCTCCGGCTCGGCGCCGAGCCGAGCGACGACGAGCTCGCCCGTTGGGAGGCCGAGGACGGCGACCTGTGGGCCGACGACGGTCCCGCTTCTGGCGACGACGAGACCCACCGTGGCGCGTTCGGCGAGTTCGGTCGCGACGCCCTCGACAGCGAGGCGGGCTTTCTCGATCGCTCCTTCCGGGAGCGCATCATCGCGGTCGGCATGACCTACGGCGGCGGCGACGAGATCGACACCGAGGCGTCCCTCGACGAGCTCGAACTCCTCGTCGACACCGCCGGCGCGGATGTGATGCGTCGGGTCGTGCAGCGTCGCGAGCGTCCCGACCCCGCCACCTTCGTCGGCAAGGGCAAGGTCGACGAGATCAAGGAAGCGGCCCTCGCCGTCGACGCCGACACGGTCGTGTTCGACGACGAACTCACCCCGGCACAGCAGTTCAACCTCGAACGCATCCTCGAGCGCACGGCGCTCGATCGCACCGCGGTGATCCTCGACATCTTCGCCCAGCACGCCACCTCGACCGAGGGCAAGACCCAGGTCGAACTGGCCCAGCTCCGCTACATGCTGCCCCGACTGCGCGGGAAGAAGAGCTTCTCCCAACAGGGCGGCGGCATCGGCACCCGAGGCCCGGGCGAAACCCAGCTCGAGGTCGACCGACGCAAGCTCGTTCGCCGCGTCCACAAGCTCGAGCGCGACCTGGCGTCGATCTCGGCTCGGCGCGACAACCAGCGCAAGGCCCGGCACCGGTCGCCCTACAAGACCGTGTCGATCGTCGGCTACACCAACGCCGGCAAGTCGACCCTGCTGCGCCGCCTCACCGGCGCCGAGGTCCTCGTCGAGGACCGGCTCTTCGCCACCCTCGACCCCACAACCCGCAAGTTCCAGATGCCCGGCGGTGAGCAGATCCTGCTCACCGACACCGTCGGCTTCGTGAAGAAGCTGCCCCACCAGCTGGTCGAGGCGTTCAAGTCGACCCTCGAGGTGGCGGCGTCGGCCGATCTGTTGGTCCACGTCGTCGACGGCGCCGGCCCCGACCCCAAGGGTCACATCGACGCGGTGCGCGAGGTGCTCGGCGAGATCGGGGCGGCCGAGTTGCCCGAGCTGGTCGTGTTCAACAAGGCCGACAAGGTCGGGCCCGACGGGGAGGTCGGCGTCGTCGACCGGCTGGTGCGCCAGCATCCCGGATCGGTCGGCGTCTCGGCGGTCACCGGCGAGGGTGTCGACGACGTCCTCCAGGCGATCAGCGACGCCCTGCGGGCCGACACCAAGGTCTATGAACTGTTCGTCCCGTGGGATCGAGGCGACGCGATCGCCGCCGCGCATCGCGAGGGCGAGGTCCAGACCGAGGAGACCGGTGAGAAGGGCATGACGATGGTCGTGCGGCTCGAATCGGCGTCGGCCAAGCGGATGGCGGAGTTCATCACCGCCGAGCTGGCATCCTGACCGGGTGAGCGCCCAGACTCCGGCCGTGGAACCCTTCGTCCCGCCCCCATATCCGTACGACCGTCTCGATCCGTTGAAGGCCGTCGCCGCCGATCACGAGGGCGGCATCGTCGACCTGTCGATCGGGTCGCCGTGCGACGCCCCGCCCCAGACGGTCATCGACGCCCTGGGCCAGTCGGGCACGGAGCGTTCCTACCCGCCCTCGATCGGCACGCCGGCGTTCCGCACCGCGGCGGCCGAGTGGTTGAACCGCCTCGTCGGCACCGACCTCGGCGCCGGCGACGTGCGGGCCACGATCGGTTCCAAAGAGGTGGTCGCCGGCATGCCGCACTGGCTGCGGCTGCGTCGTCCCGACCTCGACACCGTGCTGTACCCGGCGATCAGCTACCCGAGCTACGCGATGGGGGCCACCCTCGCCGGCTGCCGGGCGGTCGCCGTGCCCGTCGACGATCAGTGGCGCATCGACCTGTCGGCCATCGACCCCGCCGACGCGGCCCGGGCCCTGTGCCTGTGGGTCAACACGCCGGGCAACCCGGCCGGCGGCCTCGACGACCTCGAAGCCGCGGCGGCGTGGGGTCGGGCGAACGGCGTGCCGGTGCTCAGCGACGAGTGCTACATCGAGTTCACCTGGGACGGGCCGCCCCGGTCGATCCTCGAACACGGGCTCGACGGCGTGATCGCCGTCCACTCCCTCTCCAAGCGCTCCAACCTGGCCGGTGCCCGCGCCGGCTTCTACGCCGGCGACCCGGACCTGCTCCACTACCTCGGCGAGGTCCGCAAGCACGCCGGCTTCATGCCGCCCGGCCCGGTGCAGGCCGCCGCGATCGCCGCGTTCGGCGATCAGGCCCACGTCGAGGAGCAGAAGGACCGCTACTGCGACCGGCTCGAACGGATGCAGCGGCTGCTCGGCGAACTCGGCGTCGAGGTCGATCTGCCCGGCGGCGGCTTCTACCTGTGGGCGCCGGCCCCCGACGGCGACGCCTGGGCGCTCACCGAACGTCTCGCCCGCGACGCCGGCGTGCTCGTCAGTCCGGGCGAGTTCTACGGCGAAAAGGGTGCCGGCCACGTGCGGGTGGCCGTCGTCCAGCCCGACGACGTCCTCGACCTCGCCTTCACTCGCCTCGGCCTCGCCTGACGACCACCGCATCCGTGTCGATCGACGGCACCGACGACCCGAGGGTATGCTGGCATACGTGAAGCGGACCACCGTGAAACTGCCGGATGAGCTCGACGCTCGGCTCCGTCACGAGGCCGAACGGCGAGGGGTCACCGTTTCCGAGCTCACTCGGGCCGCCATCGAGAGCCATCTCGCGGCGCCGGCGCCGGCCGGCCGACGCCGGCTCCTTGCTGCGGGCGCGGGAGCCAGCGGCCGCAGCGATGTCGCGGAACGTCTCGACGAGCTGCTCTCGGAAGCAGGGTTCCCGTCGCGCTGATCGTCGATGCAGGCCCGCTCTACGCCTACATCGACCGCGACGACCGTCACCATCGGGCCTCCGTCGAGTTGCTGGCCACCCATCCGGGGCCGTTGATCGTGCCGACGCTCGTCGTCGCCGAGGTGAGCTACCTCGTCGGTATCAGGCTCGGCACCGAGCCCGAGGTTCGGTTCCTCGGTGACTTCGCCGCCGGGAACCTCCACGCCGAGCCCGTCGCCGCAGCGGACTGGATGCGGATCGCCGAGCTGGTCGCTCGCTACCGAGATCTCCCGCTGGGAACGACCGACGCGTCGGTGGCGGCGGTCGCCGAACGCCTCGGTGAGCGCCAGATCGCAACCCTCGACCGTCGCCACTTCACCGTCGTCCAGGCGAACCACGGCCCGTTCGAACTGTTGCCCTAGGGGTCAGCGGCTGGTCTCGAGGGCGCGGCGCAGGACGTAGCGTTGGGGCTTGCCCGACGCGGTGCGCGGGAGCTCCTCCATCACCCGCACCTCTCGGGGCACGAGGTGGGCGGCCAGGCCGCGCCGGACCCACGCCCGCAGTTCGGGCACCAGCCGGTCGAGGTCGTCGAGCCGGGTCGGCACCACGAACGCCACCAACACGTGGCCCCTCGCCGGGTCGGGGCGTCCGACCACCACGCACTCGGCGACCCCGTCGTGGCGTTCGAGGTGTTCCTCGACCTCGGTCGGGCCGACCCGGTAGCCGGAGGTGACCACCACGTCGTCGGCCCGGGCCTCGAACCACAGCCGCCCCTCGGCGTCCTCGGTCGCCAGGTCGCCGGTGACGTACCAGCCATCGCCGACGGTCGTGGGCGCCGTGGCCGAACCGTCGGGCCCGAGGTAGCCGGCGAAGTAGCCGAGCGCCGAGTCGTGTTGGTGGACGGCGAGACGGCCGAGCTCGCCCACGATCGGCTCGTCGTCGGTGCCGAGCACGGCGACCCGGAAGCCGGGGAGGGCGGTGCCGAAGGAGCCGGGGGCGGTCGGGTGGTCGAGGCCGTGATGGTTGCCGGCGACCATGCCGAGCTCCGACTGGCCGTAGTGGTCGAACAGGGCTGCGCCGGTGCGCCGTTCGAACTCGACGGCGACCCGGGCCGGCAGGTGCTCGCCGGCGCTCGACGCGACCCGCAGGGAGCCCGGCCGCAGGTGGGGCAACATCGCCCGGAACGCCGTGGGTGCCGCCATCAGGTTGGTGATCCCCTCCGCCTCGCACAGGTCGGCGGCCGCCACGGGATCGAAGGGGTCCTGCACGAAGCGGATCGTGTGGCCGAGAAGCATCGGGCCGAGCACCCCGCAGAACAGCCCGTAGGCCCAGCCTGGGTCGGCCAGGCACCACAGCCGGTCGTCGGGGCGGAGGTCGACCGACCACACCGTGTAGGCCCGGAACGCAGCGAGGGCCCGCAACGGCACCTCGACCGCCTTCGGCGGCCCGGCCGTGCCCGAGGTGAACAGGACGATGAACGGCGCGTCGGCGTCGAGCAGCGGCAGCGGCTCGGTCTCTCGGGGTGCGGTCTCGGTCGCCTGGGTCTCAGGGCGCGTGTCGAGATCGAACACCGGCACGCCGACGTCGGCGGGGAGGCGGTTCGCCGTCCGGGCGTCGGTGACGACGAGGTCCGCCGACGCCGCATCGAGACGGGTGGCGATCGCCGCCGGGCCGAACGCGGTGAACAGTGGCACGACCACGGCGCCGCACCGCCACACGGCGAACAGCGTGTGGAGCAGCTCGGGCCGTCGAGGCAGCAACACCGCCACCCGGGAACCGACGGTCACCCCGCGCTCCGCGAAGGCGGCGGCCAGGGCGCCGCTCGCCGCGTCGAGGTCACCGACCTTGAACTCGGCACGCTGCCGTCCGTGGTGCCACACCAGGGCGGCCCGGTCGGCCGGGTGGCGGGTGAGGGCTTCGACCGCGGCGTTGAACCCGGTCGACGGGTCGCCGGCCAGGGCGGCGAACTGTTCGGCTGCGGCCGTGGTGCCCTCCACGCCGGTCGACGTTAGCGCCGCCCCCAGCGGCGAAGATGGGGCCGTGGTCCCCGACGACGCCGCCATCCTCTCCGACCTGCCGGCCCTGCGGCGCTTCGTCGCCGTCGCCGAGGCCGGCGGGTTCACCGCTGCGTCGCGTCAGCTCGGCCTGACCGTCAACCAGGTGAGCCGGGCCGTGCAGCGGCTCGAGGACACCGTCGGCGTCGCCCTGCTCCACCGCACCACCCGCTCGGTGTCGCTCACTGCCGATGGCGAGCGGCTGCTCGCCCCGGCTCGTCGGGTGCTGGCGGCCGTCGCCGAGGCCGAGGCCGCGCTGCGGGTCGCGCCCAGCGACCTGAGCGGCCGACTCCGGGTGGCGATGCCCTCCACCGTGGCGGTGGCCGCCGTGCTCGAACCGCTTGGCCGCTGGCTCGCCGATCACCCCGAACTCCGCCTCGAGGTGACGGTCAGCGACGAGCCACTCGACGTCGCCGCCGCCGGCCTCGACGTCCAGCTCCGCTTCTCGATCCCCAGCCGCCCCGACGTCCTGTTCCGACGGGTCGCCACCTTCACCGCCGGGCTCGCCGCCCACCCCTCCTATCTCGAGCGGCGGGGCCCGGTCATCGACCCCGGCGACCTCGTCGACCACGATTGTCTGAGATTCCTGGGCGACGGGCCGGAGGAGACGTGGTCGCTGGTGCCGGCCGACGGCGGCTACCGGCGCGACGTCGCGGTCGGCGGACGCTTCTCGTGCGACAGCGGCCTGGCCCTGCGCGAGGCCCTGCTCGCCGGACTCGGCATCGGTCCACGTCCGCCCGGGGTGGTCCTGACCGAACTCGTCGACGTGTTGCCGGGGTGGACGTTCGAGCCGCGCCCGCTGTGGGCGGTGCAGCCGCCCCTCCATCGTCGACAGGCCGCCGTGGCCCCGTTCCTCGCCGAGTGCGCAACGGTGCTCGACCAGCTGTCGGACTGACAGGCGTCGGCCGCACGGCCTCGCTCGCCACCTTTGTGGCGGTCAACGCCACAGTGTTTCTCCCAATGTGGCTCTACACAGGAGAAAGGCGAACTTCTAGGGTCGATCTGTGACCGGCGTCGCAAGGGAGCGGGGCCGCTGATCAGGGGAGCTCTGCACATGACGATCGACATGACCACCGAGATGGCGCTCGACGGCGCCACCGATCTCGACGCCGAGCGGGTCGGCTGGATTCGCGATCGGCTCGCCGCCGACGTGGCGGCCGAACGCTACGACGGCATCGCCGTCATGGTCGGTCACCGGGGCCGGCTCGTGTTGGCCGAAGCGGCCGGCCTCGCCAACCGGGAGACCTCGGCGCCGATGCACGCCGACTCGGTGGCGATCTGCTTCTCGACCGGCAAGCAGTTCGTCAACACCCTCGTGCTGCGAGCGGTCGAGAAGGGGCTCCTCGGCCTCCACCAGCCGATCGTCGAGGTGCTGCCCGGGTTCGCCAACCGGGGCAAGGAGGGCATCACACTCACCCACCTGCTCACCCACACCTCGGGCATCTGCACCGGGTTGCCCCCGGTCGAGCCTGAGGTGATGCTGTCGATCGACGGCCTCACCGCCTGGGCCGCCGCGTCCCGCCCGGAGAACCGCCCCGGCGAACGGGTCTGCTACTCGGCGATCGTCGCCCACGCGATCCTCGCCTCCCTCCTCCTCGCCGTCGACGGCCACGGCCGCAACTTCGCCCAATACCTCGACGACGAACTGTTCGCCCCGCTCGGCATGACCCGCACCAGCCTCGGCGTCGCCGATCACCTGCGCGACGAGTTCAACCCGCTCACCACCCGCTACACCCGCTCGGGCATGTTCCATGCCGAGGAGGTCGACGCCGTCGGCGCCGCCACCACCGTGCCCGGCGCCGAGATCCCGGCTGGCGGCTACGTCACCACCGCCACCGACCTCCACCGCTTCGCCACGATGCTCGCCGGTGGGGGAGCGGCCGCGGACGGGGCCCGGATCGTGTCGCCGGCGATGCTCGAGTTCGCGTCGGCCAACCGCACCGGCGACGTGCCCAACGACCTGCTCGACTACTCGCTGCAGATGCGTCGTTGGTCGGCGTGGCCCGGCGCCATCGGCCTCGGGTACTTCGTCGGCGTCGGCGGCATCACCCCGGGCCCGCTGCCCAACCTCGGCCGACCCGGCACCTTCGGCGGTTGGGGTTCGGGCACCTCGTGTTTCTGGGTCGACCCGACCCGCGAGCTCAGCTTCGCGATGTTGACGGTGGGCTCGATGGAGGACACCGAGCACATCGAGCGGACCCGGGCACTCGGCGACACCGTCATCGCCGCCCTTCCGGCCGACGCGTGATGGGCGCCACCCCCGTGCGCTCCCACGACTCCCTCACCGGCGCCGCCGCTCGCGCCGAACAGCTCGCTGCCCTCGACGGGTCACCCGACGCGGGCTTCAACGCCGCCACCGAGGCGCTGTTCCGACACCCCGCCGACCGCACAGCGCTGATCTGGCAGTCCGGCGACGAGCGCCGCGAGCTCAGCTACGGCGAACTCGGCGACCACGCCCGGGCGATGGCGGCGGTGCTCGCCGCCCACGGCGTCGGCACCGGCACCCGGGTGGCGGTGCTGTTGCCCAAGCGGCCCGAACTGGCGGCCACGCTGTTCGGCGCCTGGTCGCTCGGCGCCACCGTCGTGCCGCTGTTCACGGCGTTCGGGCCCGAGGCGATCGCCACCCGGGTCGGGTCGTCGGCGACGGCGCTGATCGTCACCGAGACCTCGCTGCTCGATCGGCTCCCCGCCGAGCGACCGACCGTGCTCGATGTCGACGCGCTGCCGTCGGTCCCCGAGGCCGCGCCGGAACCGGTGGCGCATGGCGCCGCCGACCCGTTCATCTGCATCTACACCTCGGGCACGACCGGCGCGCCGAAGGGTGTGCTCGTCCCCCTGGTCGGCCTCGCCACCTTTCGGGCCTACCTCGACTACTCGGTCGACCTGCGGCCCGACGATCGGTTGTGGAACATGGCCGACCCCGGCTGGGCCTACGGCCTCTACTGCGGGATCCTCGGCCCGATGGTGATGGGCCAGACGATCCGCTGGCTCCAGGAACCCTTCGACCCGGTCCGCGCTGCGGCGTTCGCCCGCTCCGAGGGCATCACCAACCTGATGTCGGCGCCGACCGCGCACCGGGCCCTTGCCCCCCACCTCGACGGCGTCCCGATCCGGGTGGCGTCGAGCGCCGGCGAGCCCCTGTCGACCGACGTGGCCGATGCCTTCGGGGCGGCGACCGGCGCCCCGCTCTACGACCAGTACGGCCAATCGGAACTCGGCATGGTCGCCGGTAATCATCACGGCCTCGCCCACGAGGTGCGGCCCGGCACGATGGGCGTGCCGCTGCCGGGCTTCGAGCTCGCCGTGCTCGACGTCGACGGGACGGCGGTCGTCGGCGAACCCGGCCAGCTCGCCTTGGCGCTCGACGCCAGCCCACTCAACTTCTTCGCCGGCTACCACGGCGGCGTCGGCGCCGACCGGGTGAACGCGGCGGGCTGGTATCTCACTGGCGACGTCGTCGAACATCACGCGGACGGGACCTTCCAGTTCGCGTCGCGAAGCGATGACGTGATCCTCACCGCCGGCTACCGGGTGGGCCCCTCCGAGATCGAGGATCCCCTGCTGCGTCACCCCGCCGTCGCCGACTGCGCGGTGGTGGGACGTCCCGACGAACAGCGGGGGGAGATCATCGTCGCCTGTGTCGTGCCGACCGACCCGGAGGTCGACCGCGACCAGCTCCTGATCGACCTGCGGACCCACATCAAGCGTGAGGTGGCCGCCCACCTCGCGCCCCGCGACGTCGTCCTGGTCGACGAGATCCCCCGCACCCCGAGCGGCAAGGCGCAGCGGTTCAAGCTGCGAGCCTGATCAGCCCGGCGTGCCCCGCAGGACGCGGTCGTTGCCGCCGCCGTCGC
>JAWSVN010000091.1:0-17013 GCA_033851875.1 Acidimicrobiales bacterium | reverse complement strand
AACAAGATGGGCCACGCCCAGCACGACCTCGACCCGGTCTTCGACCGGTTCAGCCGGCAGCCGATCCTCGCCGAGCTGGTCGCCGACCTCGGCATGGCCGAGCCTCTCCTGCTGCAGTCGATGTCGATCTTCAAGCACCCCCACATCGGCGGCGAGGTCACCTCCCACCAGGACGCCACCTTCCTCTACACCGAGCCGGTGTCGGTGATCGGGCTGTGGTTCGCCCTCGAGGACGCCACGGTCGACAACGGCTGTCTGTTCGCCCAGCCCGGCGGCCACCGGTCACCGTTGCGCCGCCGCATGCACCGCCTGGCGGCGGGCGGCGTCGGCTTCACCGAACTCGACGACACCGCGATGCCGGAGCTCGGCGACCCCGAGCTGGTGCCGCTGGAGACGCCGAAGGGAACCTGCGTCGTGCTCCACGGCCTCCTCCCCCACGGCTCCCACCCGAACCGCTCGGCGCGCTCTCGCCACGCCTACTCGGTCCACCTGATCGACGGGGCGGCCACCTACCCGGACGACAACTGGTTGCTCCGCACCGAGCCCCCGCTGCGCGGCTTCTCAGCCTGAGTTCGCTCGCCGGCCCTCGGCCCCGTCAGCCGCCGGCGACCCGCACGAGGCGGGGTTCGGTCACCACCAACCCGCTCGGACCGGTGCCACTGCGGCGGCGTTCGAGGATCCGTGACAACGCAGCGTCGACACCGGGGTCGGCCACGCCGATCGCGCACCCGGGAGCCGGTTCGGGGCGAGGTCCGGCGACGACGCACGGGACGTCCAGGTCGTCGAGACCCGCGAGATCGTTGCTGGCGCCGAGGTCGTAGAGCCCGTCGTGGTCGGCCACGATCAGCGAGGCGCCGGCACCGATCAGATCGGCGGCGGCCGCTGCGTCCCACACCGGGTCGGCGTGGCTGCCGTCGAGGGCTCCGGGGTGGAGCTCGGCGAGCACCGAGGCCCCGTCGCCCTCGGCCGTCGTCCGGAACCCGTCGACGAAGAGGTCGACGCCGGCGTCGAGATCGGGCCCGAGGACGAGCCCGATCACCGCACTCGGCGCGGCCAGGAGGGCGGCGTCGGCGGCGACCCCGCCCCACGCCTCGGCGTCGACGGTGATCACGGCGAGGTTCGAGCGTTCGCCTTCTCCCGATGCCGAGGAAGCCGGTGTCGTCGCCACGGTGTCGGCATCCACCGGCGGCTCGGATCGGCCCGGCGGGCCGATGGTCACGAATCGGAACGTCGGCCACGCCTCGGCCGCCGCCCGGACGTCGGGCAGGGCGAAGGGCTCGGTGCCCTGGGGCGGGAGCACCACCACCAGGTCGGGGAAGCCGGCCACGGCCGTCTCGAGGGCATCGGCCAGGTCGCGCAGGGTCGTCAGCTCGATGCGGGTGACCGTCGTGTCGTCCGACGCTCCGGCCTCCAGGCTCGCGATCGCCGACCGCCCACCGCTGGGACGCCGGGGGCCCTCGATCACGACGACGCAGAAGTGGGCCGCGCTGGCGCATAGCGCCTCGGCCGATGGCGACGGGTCGAGCGATCCCGTCCCACCTCGGGGGTCGGCGATTTCGGGCACCGGGTCCGACGCCGGCGAGGCTCCGTCGCCGCCCGGGAGGCAGCCGCCCAAGAGCGCGACGGTCGTCACGGAGACCGCCATCGCCGTGAGCCACCGCCGCATCGAGTCCATCGCCTCAGACGCCGGCCGCGTGGTCCTGGAGCAGCGCCCAGAGCGCTTCGACGTGGGTCCGCTCGGTCGCCTCGACGCCGATCGACACCCGCACCATCCAGCGGCCGTCGAGCAACGACGGGGTGCAGTAGGCGGCGCCCGAGCGGTTCAGCCGGTCGACCCACGCCAGGGTGTGGGCGTCGAGCGCGTCGCCCTCGAGCGGCTGTCCGGTCGCGGGGTCGGTGGGCCGGTGGCGCAGGCAGACGGTCTGCATCGAACGTGGCGCCACCAGCTCCCAGTCGTCGGCGGCCACGACCTGCGCCTCGAACCACGAGGCGTTGGCCAGGTCGCGCCGGAGGCGTTCGCGGATGGCGTCGACCCCGTCGAGTTCGAGGTGGAACCACAGCTTCAGGGCCCGGAAGCGACGGCCGAGCGGCACGCCCCGGTTGCGGAGCTGGGTGACCGCACCGTCGGCCGACGACCGCAGATAGCTGGGGTCGGTGGCCATCACCCGTTCCATCAGCTCGACGTCGCGCACGTAGAGCAAGGCGGTGTCGAGGATGGTGCCCATCCACTTGTGGGGGTTCCAGGCGATGGCGTCGGCGCCGTCGACCCCGGCGAACAGCTCGGCGCACTCGGGCAGCAGCATCGCCGAGCCCGCCATCGCGGCGTCGATGTGGACCCACACCGGGGTCGGGGTGTCGGCGGCCCGCACGGCGGCGACGATCTCGTCGACCGGGTCGATGGCCGTGGTCCCGGTCGTGCCGATCGTGGCCACCACGGCGGCTGGGATCGCCCCGGCGGCGAGGTCCGCAGCGAGCTGCTCTGCGAGGGCGTCGGGCCGCATCGCCCGGGTCCAGGGGTCGGTCGGCACCGCCCGCACCTGGTCCCAGCCGAAGCCCGCCAGCAGGGCCGCCTTGGCCACCGACGAGTGGGCCTGGTCGGTGGTATAGACGACGAAGGGGCCGCCGGCGCCGGCGAGGCCAGTCGTGTGCTGCGACATCGCCGAGGCCTGCTCGCGGGCGACGAGCAGGGAGGCCAGGCAGGCGGTCGAGGCCGTGTCGTGGATGGCCCCCGACCAGGGCCGACCGGCGTCGTCGGGGGTGAGGCCACACAGCTCGGCCATCCACTCGCACACGACCTCCTCGACCTCGGTGAGGGCCGGACAGCTCTCCCACGAGATCCCGAGGGTGCCGAGACCCGACGAGGCGATGTCGCCGAGCACCGACGCCAGCGACGCGTTGGACGGGAACCAGCCGAAGTGCATCGGGTGCTGGACCTGGGTGATGCCGGGCACCACCACCTCGTCGAGACGGGCGAGGACGGTGTCGAGGTCGGTGGGCTCGGTCGGCGCTGCGGTCTCGAAGCCGGCCCGGACATCGCCCGGCGCCACCTGGGCCAGCACCGGCCGGCCGGGCACGGCGGTGCGCTGGTCGGCGATCCAGTCGATCAGCTCGTGGCCGGCGCGACGGAACTCCTCGGGCGTCATCGTGGCGACGCTACTGGCTACCCGCCGGTAGCCCACGCGGCCCGGGCCTCCAGTGGCACACTGGGACGATGAGCGCGACCTCCTCCCCCACGTTCGACCGCATCGGTGTCCTCGGCGCCGGCCTGATGGGTTCCGGCATCGCCGAGGTGTCGGCCAAGTCGGGGGCGTCGGTCGTGGTGGTCGAGGCCAACGACGTGGCGGCCAAGGCCGGCCGCGACCGGATCGAGACCTCGCTCGCCCGTGGCGTGAAGGCCGGCAAGCTCGACGAGGCCGAGCAGGCCGCGATCCTCGACCGGATCGCCTACTCGTCCGAGCTCGACGCCCTCGCCGACCGCCAGCTGGTGGTCGAGGCGATCATCGAGGACGAGGACGTGAAGACCTCGGTGTTCCGGGACCTCGATCAGATCGTCGCCGACGACGACGCCATCCTGGCCTCCAACACGTCGTCGATCCCGATCATGAAGCTGGCGATGGCCACCCGCCGTCCCGAGCACGTCCTCGGCATCCACTTCTTCAACCCGGTGCCGGTGCTCCACCTCGTCGAGCTCGTCACCTCGCTCCACACCTCCGAGGACGTGATCGAGCGGGCCCAGTCGTTCTCGGCCCAGCAGCTCGGCAAGCGGGTGATCCACTCCCAGGATCGAGCCGGCTTCATCGTCAACGCTCTGCTGATCCCCTACATCCTGTCGGCCGTGCGGATGTTCGAGTCCGGGTTCGCCTCGAAGGAGGACATCGATCAGGGCATGGTCACCGGTTGTGCCCACCCGATGGGTCCCCTGGCGCTGGCCGACCTGATCGGCCTCGACACCACCAAGGCGGTCGCCGAGTCGCTCTACGAGGAGTTCAAGGAGCAGCTCTACGCCCCGCCGCCCCTCCTCGCCCGCATGTGCGAGGCCGGGCTCCTCGGCCGCAAGACCGGCCGCGGGTTCTACGACTACCGCTGAGCAACACGCCCCTCGACCCGAGCGTTGACGGCGGCTCGACGGCCCCGGGCGACGGTGTCGGCGGCGAACAGCCCGAGCCCACCCCAGATGAAGGCGAACCCGATCACCCGGCCGACGCTGACCTCCTCGCCGAAGGCGAACACGCCGAGGCCGAACAGGATGCTGGGCGCCAGGAACTGGAGCATGCCGATCTGCCACAGCGGCACGGTGCGCGTGGCCTGCCCGAACAGCAGCAGCGGCGCGGCGGTCATCAGGCCGATGCCGGGGAGCAGCCACGGCGACGGACCCAGGTCGAGCGAACCGTCGGCGCCCCACCACAGCATCAGGGCGACCGAGACCGGCGTCAGCCACGCCATCTCGAGGGCGAGGCCGGGGAAGGCGCCGAGCGGGGACTGTTTGCGCACCAGGCCGTAGATGGCGAACGTCGACGCCAGCACCAGGGAGATCCACGGAAGCCGGCCGGCGTCGACCGTGATCACCGTCACGCCGACCAGGGCGAGAGCGACCGCCGCCCACACGCTGCGCCCGAACCGCTCACCGAGGACGACGAGGCCGAGCACGACCGACAGCAGGGGGTTGATGAAGTAGCCGAGGCTGGCCTCGACCACCCGATCGGTGGCGACCGAGTAGACGTAGACGACCCAGTTGCCGGCGAGCAGGGTGGCGGCCAGGAGGTGACGGAGGGCGACCTGCCGATCGGGGCGGACCAGTCCGGCGCTGGCCGCCGGGAGTCGCCACAGGACCACGCCACACAGGACGAGGGTCTGCACGACCCGGTGGGCGGTCAGCTGGTCGGCCGGGATCTCGTCGACGAGACGCCAGTAGAGCGGGGCGAACCCCCAGAGCAGATACGCGCCGAGGGCGGCCCGGAGGCCGCCACTCGCACGGGGAGCAGATTCGGTGGTGGGGCTGATGGCCGTTGGTCGGGCCCCGGGATCAGCGCCGGCTGAAGATGCGCAGGATGTACCAGAACATCGTCATCAGCGAGCTGAAGAGCGACACCGCGGCGGCCACGTAGGCCCATTCGGGGTAGCGGCGGATGATGTCCTGGGTCTGGTAGAGGATGGCGGCGCCGGCCAGGCCGACCATGGCCACGCTGAACAGCACGCCGAGCTCGAAGCCGAAGATGACACCGGCGATGATCAGCACCAGGGCCGCCACGAAGCCGTACATGACGATCGGGCGGAGGAAGCCGAGGTCGCGACGGGTGACGAAGGCGACGACGCTGAGGCCGGCGAAGCCGAGCAGGGTGACCACGGCGGCCGACACGACCGACGACGTGCCGCCGGCGCTGTAGTTGAAGACGTAGTAGAGGAAGGGGGCGAAGATCAGCGCCTGGGCGCCGGCGGTGGCGAACAGGCCCACGTACTGGGCGCCGACGTCGTCGATCTTGGAGATCGAGCGGGCAGCGAACCACTGCACGATCGACACGCCGCCGAGGAGGAGCAGCCAGGCGAACCCTCCGCTGCGAGCGAAGAAGTCGAACATCGCCTCGGCCACGCCGGTGATGAAGAGCACGGTCTCGAGGGCGACGAAGGCGCCGACGGCCAGGGCCAGGTGCTGGTAGACCTTCACGATGAAGGCGGTGCGGGTCGACTCCGGTGCGTTGATCACCGGACTCATCGATCGAGCACTGGTGTATTGCATCGGTTGATGACTCCTTCCGAGCGGCCACTCTGACCGCCCCCTCGACGAGAGGTTGCCTGCTGCAACGCCGCAGACGACCGAGGTGTTCCCGTATCCTACGGCCCGTGCGCACCGAGCTGGAGATTCACGAGGTTGCCAACGACCGGCTGCGCGGGCTCGACCAGCGGTACACGCAGAATCGGCGAGCGGTGGTGACCGCCCTGGTCGAGGCCGCTGCGCCGGTCACGATCACCGATGTGCTGGCGGCCGCACCCGGCCTCGCCCAGTCGTCGACCTACCGGAACCTGGCCGTGCTCGAGGAGGCCGGGGTGGTGCACCGCATCGTCACCGGCGACGACCACGCCCGCTTCGAGCTGGCCGAGGACGTCACCGGCGCGCACCACCATCACCTGGTCTGTGCGTCGTGCGGGCTGGTGGTCGACGTGGTGTTGTCCGACCAGCTCGAACACCTGCTCCACGACGAACTCGACGCCGCCGCCGAGCGGGAGGGCTTCGTCACGTCCCACCACCGGGTCGACCTCGTGGGGCACTGCGGAGACTGCATCGAGTAACTGCCGGGACTGCACGGGCTGAACCGCGCGCGAATCGCAACGCGAGGTCGCGATGGCTTTCGGTGACGCTCGTGCAAGACTGCCCACGGAGCCGTTCGACGACGCCGGTGGAACCGATCCGCTTCCTCGAACGTCTCCTTCCACGAGGGACGAGCCGCCCGGCTCGCCCCCGACTCCAGGAGCGGCACCCCATGATCCTTCCCCGACGATCCCCTCGACGCCCACTCATCGCCCTGCTCGGCGCCGGCCTGCTGGCCGCCGGCTGCGCCACCAACGACGGCGAGGCCGCCGACGGGGAAGCCGACGGCGACGCCAGCGAGACGGTCGCCGCCGACTTCGAGTACGAGTCACCGATCTACGACTTCCTCGGCGTCGACACCGACTTCGACGAGGACTCCGAGCAGCAATGGATCGACCAGGCCAACGAGGCCGAGCAGCGAATCGCCGCCTGCATGCGCGAACAGGGCTTCGACTACACCCCCGTCGACCAGGGCCAGTACATGTCGTTCGAGGGGCCCGACGACGAGATGGAGTGGGGTTCGCGGGAGTGGACCGAGAAGTGGGGCTTCGGCCACTCGACGATGTTCTTCGGTCAGTCTCAGGTCGGCCCGGACCTGGTCGGCTACGACGACTCCTTCGACCAGCAGATGATGGAGGACGACTTCGTCGACCCCAACTGGGACTACATGGAGACCCTCAGCGACGGTGAGCGCCAGGCCTACGAACGAGCCCTGTGGGGCAACCAGCCGGAGTTCTCCGAGGACATGACCGAGGAGGAAATGGACGCCCTCTGGGAGAGCTGGGAGCCCGACGGCTGCCAGAACACCGCCTGGATGGACCCGGAGAGCAACCCGGAACAGGCCTTCTGGATGGAATTCGGCGACGAGCTCGACGAGATCTATCAGCGTGTGCAGGCCGACCCCCGGGTCATCGCTGCGCTGGCCGACGTCGAGGCCTGCGTGGCCGAGGCCGGGCAGCCGTGGCTGGTGGACGAGGAGCAGTGGGAGTACTTCTACGAGCAACTCGAGGGCATCGGCCCCGACTACGAGGAGATGGAAGACCCGCTGACGGCGGCCGGGCTCGACCCGGAGACGATGTCGGGCGAGGAGATCGAGGCCTTCTACGCCGACTACGAGCCCGAGCCGATGTTGCTGTCGGACGCCGACCTGGCGGTCCTGGCCGAGGTCCAGGCCGAGGAGATCGCCATGGCGATCGCCTACGACGACTGCGGGGCGGGCTGGCAGCAACGTGAGGAGCTGACCCAGGAGATCCGGATCGAGATCGAGCAGGAATGGCTCGACGAGAACGCCGACCGTCTCGCCGAGTTCGAGGGTTCGGCCGGCAACTGATCACCCCTCCCGGCGGCGGGCGCCACCCACGGCGATCGCCCCGGGTAGTTCCTCTCACCATCCTCGGGTCGGTCGACGCTGTCGACCCCCGACGGCCGGTGCGAGGCTGCTCCACAACGGAAGGCGGCATCCATGTCCGGAGTGTTCCCGATGACGGTTGAGTCGATCCCGACGATGGCGACGGAGACGCGCCGATGAGTTCGTCGCGCCGCATGCTCGCCGTCGTGGCGGCCGTGGCCGTCGGTTCGGCCGCGGTCGGCTGGGTCGCCGGCCAGACCATCAAGTCGCCGGCCGAGGTGGCCGCCGACGCCGAACCCCCCGAGGCGTCCCTCGTCACCGTCCCGGTCGAGGAGGTCGCCCTCACCTCCAACGTCGTGATCCGCGGCCAGATCAGCTTCAGCGAGAGCTACCAGGTGCAGGCTTCCGCCGGTGCCGGCGGCGTCGCGATCGTGACCGGGCTCCCGGTCGCCGAGGGCGACGACCTGGTCGAGGGTCAGGTGCTGGCCGAGATCGCCGGCCGTCCGATGATCGCCCTCCAGGGTCAGCTGCCGGTGTTCCGGTCGCTCACGCCCGGACTCGAGGGACCCGACGTGCAACAGCTCGAGGAGGCCCTGATCCGCCTCGGCTACGACCCGGGCGTGGTCGACGAGGTCTACTCGGCCGACACCGAGGCCGCCGTCGCCGCCCTGTATCGCGACGTCGGCTACCGCCCCGACGAACCCGACATCGACGAGCTCGAACGGTTGGAGCAGGCCCGCACCAGTGTGCGAGCGGCCCAGCAGTCGCTCGAGGTGGCGATCGAGGCGTCGTCGGCGTCGATCCCGACCTCGACCCAGCTCGAGTGGAACCGCGCCGTGGCCCAGGCCGACGAGGCCCTCCAGGCCGCCGTCGCCACCCGCAGCGAGCTCGTCAATCCCCTGATCACCGCCCACGGGCTCGCCACCGAAGCCCGCATCGTCGCCGAACGGTCGCTCGCCGACGCCACGGCGTCGGGAGACCAGGCCGCCATCGTCGCCGCCGAGACGGCACTGAGCGACGCCCAGGCGGCCGAGACCGCAGCCGAGGACGAGAAGGACACCGTCTGGGCCGAGCAGAACGAGATCGTCGACGAGCTCGAGTTCCAGGCCCAGCTGACCCAGGCTCAACGAGCCGAGGCGTTCGCCCAGTACGAGGGAGTCGGGGCGGGCTCCGGGGTGTCGGACGCCCGCGAGTCGCTGGCCGACGCTCGCGACAACCTCGTGAGGCTCGAAGCGGAGATCGGGGTGACCTTCCCGTCGAACGAGCTCGTCTTCCTCCCCTCGTTGCCGAGCCGGGTGCAGGACGTGTTCGTCGAGCTCGGGTCGTTCCCTCAGGGGGCGCTGATGACGATCACCGGGCAGTCGGTGACGATCACGAGCTCGGTGTCGACCAGCGACCGAGCCCTCGTCGTCGAGGGCGCCGAAGGCGTGATGGAGGACGAAGCCCTCGGCATCTCGCTGCCGGTGCGGGTCGTCTTCGTGGCCGCCAACCCCGGCGGCGGCGACCTGGCGTCGGACCGCTACCGGGTCGAGCTGGAGCCGCTGGAGGAGATCCCGAGCGACGCGATCGGCCTCAACCTGCGGGTGACACTGCCGTTCGAATCGACCGACGGCACCGTCCTGGCCGTGCCCCTCGCCGCCCTGTCGGCCGGCGCCGACGGCTCGGCTCGGGTCGAGGTCGAACGGGCCGACGGCACGGTCGAGCTGGTGACGGTCACCCCCGGTCTCAACTCCCGGGCCCAGGGCCTCGTCGAGATCACGCCGATCGACGGCGACCTGGCCGCCGGCGACCGGGTGGTCGTCGGCCGAGAGCAGGGCGGCGCCGACAACGACAGCGATCCCGCCGACAGCTCAGACGAGCCCGACAGCACCGACGAGACCGACGGCGACGGATGACCGAGGCGCCCCCATCGGAACGACCACCGGTCGTCGAACTCGTCGGCGTGAGCCGCGTGTTCGGCTCGACCCCGCCGGTGCGGGCCCTCGACGACGCCAACCTCCGCATCGACGAGGGCGACTACCTGGCGATCGTCGGGCCGTCTGGTTCCGGCAAGTCGACCCTGCTCCACCTGCTCGGCCTGCTCGACACCCCGACGTCGGGCACCTACCGGCTCGACGGCATCGACACCGCTGATCTGGGCGAGCGGGAACGAGCCGGGCTCCGGTCGAGCCGGCTCGGATTCGTCTTCCAGGCCTTCCACCTCCTCGCCCACCGTTCCGCGGTCGAGAACGTGATGCTGGCCGAGGTCTACCGCGACCGCCGCGGCGCCCCGTCCGACACGAGCCGCCGGGCACGAGCGGTCGCGGCCCTCGAGCGCGTCGGCCTCGGGCATCGGCTCGACGCTGCACCCACCACACTGTCGGGTGGGGAACGCCAACGAGTCGCCGTCGCCCGTGCCCTGGTGGGCGAACCCAGCCTGCTCCTGGCCGACGAGCCGACCGGCAACCTCGACTCGTCCACCAGCGCCAAGATCCTCGACCTGTTCGACGAACTCCACGCGTCGGGCCTCACCCTGGCGGTGATCACCCACGATGACGACGTGTCGGAGCGAGCCGAGCGTCGGGTCCGGATCCACGACGGTCACCTCAGTGAGATGAGCCCGGTGTGACCAAGGACGGCACCCGCTCGGTGTTCTCGATCCGCGACCTGCTCGGCGAGGCCACCGTCGCGCTGACCGCCCGCCCCGCTCGCACGCTGCTGACGGCCCTCGGCACCGTGCTCGGCGTGGCCGCCCTGGTCGCCACCCTCGGGCTGGCCAAGACCGCCGGCAACCAGATCGTGTCGCGCTTCGACGAACTCGAGGCGACCGGCATCCTCGTCCGGCCCGACGACCGGCGGACCTTCGGCCGCGAGCAGCAGGCTGTCTCCAACCTGCCGTGGGACGCCGCCGACCGGCTCGAGCGCCTCAACGGCGTGGTGGCGGCCGGCACCAAGTCGCCGGTCGAGACCGACGACCTCGCCCGCTCGGTGCCCGTGATCGACCCCCTCGGCCAGAACGAGTTCCAGATCCCGGTGATCGCTGTCGACGGCGACCTGTGGGAGGCGGTGCGCGCCTCGTTCCAGACGGGCCGACCCTTCGACCGGGGTCACGACGAACGGGGCGACAACGTCGCCGTGCTCGGTCCCGGCGCCGCGGCCCGGCTCAACGTCAACCGGGTGTCGGGGTCGCCAGCGATCTTCGTCGGCGAGGAGACCCTGGCCGTGATCGGGATCCTCGACGACGTCGCCCGGGAGCCCGACCTCCTCAACGCCATCATCGTGCCCAACGGGTTCGCTCGCGATCGGTTCGGGCTGTCCGGCGTGGCCGAGGTGCACATCGAGGTCGAGATCGGGGCGGCCGAGCTGATCGGCTCCCAGGCAGCGCTGGCCCTCGCCCCCGATCAGCCCGAGACGCTGCGCGTGAGCGTCCCGCCCTCACCGGCCCGGGTTCGCTCCAGCGTCGCCGACGATCTCAACGCCCTCTTCCTGATCTTGGGCGGAGTCTCGTTGCTGGTGGGCGCCATCGGCATCGCCAACGTCACCCTCGTGTCGGTGCTGGAACGCACCGGCGAGATCGGTCTCCGTCGTGCCCTCGGGGCGACCCGGCGCCACATCGCCTCGCAGTTCCTCTTCGAGAGCGCTGCCCTCGGCGCCCTCGCCGGCCTGATCGGCACCAGTCTCGGCATCCTCACGGTGGTCGCCGTGTCGTTCTCCCGCGAATGGACGCCCGTGCTCGACGCCTGGCTCCCGTTCGGCGCCCCGGTCCTGGGGGCCGTGATCGGCCTCCTCGCCGGCACCTACCCGGCCTGGAAGGCGTCGGCCACCGAACCGATCGCGGCCCTGCGCGCTGGCGCCTGACTGGCACACGGCGCCTCGATCGAGCACAGTGTCACCCATGCGTGACACCTTCGTTCCTGCCCCCGGCGGACAACGCCTCGCCGGCTCGGTCGCCCTCGTCGTCGGCGCCGGCCAGACCCCGGGCGAGACGATCGGCAACGGTCGGGCGATGTCGGTCCGGTTCGCCCAGGAGGGCGCCCGGGTCGTCGCCGCCGATCGCGACCTGGCCTCGGCCGAGGCGACGGTGGCGATGATCATCGAGCGGGTCCCGGAAGCCGAGGCGGTGGCCGTGACCCTCGACGTCACCGACGACGACTCGGTACGAGCGGGCGTGACCGCCGCCGTCGAGCGCTTCGGATCGCTCGACGTGGTGGTCAACAACGTCGGCATCGGCAGCGGTGACGCCGGGGTCACCAGCATCACCGACGAGGCCTGGGACCGGATCTTCGACGTCAACGTCGCCGGCGCCCGCCGGGTCTGCCGGGCCGTGCTCCCGGCGATGCGGGAGCAGGGGGCGGGCTCGATCATCAACATCAGCTCGATCGCCTCGATCTGCGCCGCCAACCTCGTCGCCTACAAGGCGTCGAAGGCAGCCCTCAACGCCCTCACCCACACCCTGGCCTCGCAGAACGCCCGCTTCGGGGTGCGGGCCAACGCCATCCTGCCCGGCCTGATGAACACGCCGATGGCGATCGAGTCGATCTCGGCGGCACGGGGCGTCGATCGCGACGACCTGATCGCCGCTCGCGACCGCCAGGTGCCGCTCGCCGGGGGCATGGGCACGGCGTGGGACGTGGCCAACGCGGCCCTCTTCCTCGCCTCCGACGAGGCCCGCTTCGTGTCCGGCGTGCTCCTGCCGGTCGACGGCGCCCAGAGCGCCCGCATCGGCTGAGCGCCCGTAGCTACCGGGCGACCTCCGTCAGCGGCCGAACCGCGCGACCAGTCGGGAGGCGACGGCGTCGGCCAATGTGAGGGTGGCCAGCATCGGATTGCACGGTGGCACCACGGCGAAGGCCGAGGAGTCGGCGACGAAGACGCCGGGCAGGCCGGGGACCTCGCCGTCGTCGCCGAGGTGATGGCCGAGCCCGAGCGAGGCAGCGGCGTGGGCATGGGCGCCGAGGTGGCCGAGGAGCCAGGCGTCGAGGGCGTCGTCGTCGAGGGCGGCGAGCTCGATTGCCGGCGTCCCGTCGCTGGTCATCACCTCCTCGGCCACGTTGCCGAGCTCGCCGCCGAGCCCAGCCGCCATCGCCGCGACGAGTCGACGGAGCCGCGTCCGGAGGTCGTCGCGGTCGGCGGGGTCGGTCAGCAGCCGGAACCTCGGCGCGCCACGCTGCGGGATCTCGCCCCGGGACCGGGGTGCGAGCAGGGCGAGCTGCACGAGCCCGAGGTGTCGGTCGGCGCCGAGGTGGTCCATCACGTAGAGATGCGCAGCGCTGCCCCGCCCTGAGCCCGTGCCGGTGCGCGTCGCATCGAGGTCGATCAGGGTCGTGGCGGGGGCGACCTCGTCACCCGCCGGCGAGCGGGCCTCGGGCCGCAGGGCCACGGTCAGCGGGATCGACGGATGGTCGGCGAGGCCCGGCAGCGGGTCGGGGAGGTCGGCGCCCGCGTCGGCCAGGAGCGCCGGGCTGCCGAGGGCGCCGGCGCAGACCACGGCCGCGTCGACCCGTGCTGCCTCGGTCCCGAGGCCGGCGAGCTCGGCGATGGCCCGGTCGGCGTGCACCGTGATCTCGGGGTGCTGGTGGACGCCCCACACCTCGGCCAGGTCGAGGCGTCGACCGTCGGCCGCCGCGAGTCGCGCCGGGCGGGCCGACCACCCGTCCAGGGCATCGGCGAGGTCGGCCATCGCCGCGCCGAGCGGACCGGCGGCGGGGTGGTGACCAGGGCCGAGCCGGGCGTCGACCGAGGCCAGGGCGTCGCCGACCTCGTCGGCCGTGAGCGACCCCCACATCGCATGCTCGATCGGCGGGGTGTCGAGCACCATGCCATTGACGGCCGCCCCGCCACCGACGCCTCGACCCTGGCGGTAGGGGCTCGCTGGGCGACCCACGGTTCGCTCGACGAGGAGCCCGCCGACCAGCCGATCCGCCTCGTCGAGTCCCGGCACCCAGTCGAGCGCCGCCGCCCTCGGCTCGAGTGGCCGACGGTTCGGGCCGGCCTCGAACACCTCGACCCGGTGACCGGCGTCGGCCAGCCGACGGGCGACGACCAGGCCGGCGGGCCCGGCCCCGATCACCGCGAGCCGCACGGTCAGGAACCGGTGACCAGCGGCGGCGGGACGAAGCCCCGCCCGATGGCGGCGTCGAGGGCGGCGCCGATGGCGAGGAGCCGACGTTCGGACCACTTGGGACCGATCAGCTGGACGCCACACGGCAGGCCGCCGACCTCGCCGGCCGGGATCACCAGCGACGGCAGGCCCGGCATCGTCGGGAGACCGGCCCAGAACAGCAGCTCGGTGTAGGCGCGGGTGTCGCCGTCGACCTCGGTCGTGCGGTCCCAGTAGGACGTCTCGGTGTTGTGGGGGAACGCCACCGTCGGGGCGACCGGGGCGATCACGACGTCGACGGTCTCGAAGAGGGTGTGCCAGGCGGCGATCGCCTGGTGGCGGGCCTCGTCGGCCCGGGCCCAGTCCTTGAACCGGGCCACCGAGGTGCGGACGTGGGACGGGGCGTCGCCGGCGTCGACCTGGGCGACCATCCGGTCGAACAGCTTGGGCGGGAACCCAGCGCCGATCGCCGCGGTGAGCAACGCCAGGTAGGTCTCGTGGAGCGACGCGGCCTCGATGCTCGGGCGGGCGTCGCTGACGGAGCCGCCCGCCGAATCGACCGCCGCCGCCACCGAGCGGGCCACCTCGGCGACGCCGCCGGCGACCGGCGCGAGGTCGGGCTGGTCGTGCCACAGTGCGACCCGGAGGCCGCCCAGGTCGATCGGCCCCTCGACCGACGGTAGCGATGCGCCCGGGACCCCGCCGAACGCCCCGATGCCGAGGAGGCTGTCGAGGACGAGGCCGAGGTCGGCGATCGAGCGGCCCATCGGCCCCACCACCCCGAGGTCGCCGGGCGCCAACGAACCCGGCATCGGCGGGATGTGGCCTCGGAGACTGAGCAGCCCCTGGGTCGGCTTCAGGCCATAGACCCCGTTGAAGTGGGACGGCTCGCGGATGCTGCCGCCGATGTCGCTGCCGACCTCGATCGTGGTGAAGCCACAGGCCAGTGCGACGGCGGCACCACCGGAGGAACCCCCCGAGGTCCGCTCGGGATCCCACGGGTTCCTGGTGAGGCCGTGGACGTCGTTGATCGTCTGGTGGTCGCCGGCGAGGAGGGGCACGTTGGTCTTGCCGTAGACGATCGCCCCGTCGTTCTTGAGCGCTGCCGAGGCGTCGGCGTCGTCGGCCGGAACGTGCTCGGCCAGGGCCGGCGACCCGGCGCAGGTGACCAGGCCCTCGGTCTCGAAGACGTCCTTCAAGGTGATGGGCAGGCCGGCGAGCGGGCCGAGTTCCTGTCCTGCGGTGCGGGCGTCGTCGGCGGCGGTGGCCGCCGCTCGGGCCCGGTCGGCGTCGAGGGCGATCACGGCATTGACGGCGCCGCCGAACCGGTCGAGGCGGTCGAGCTGGGCGTCGAGCACCTCGACCGACGACACCTCCCCCGCCCGGAGTCGGGCGACGATGCTGGAGGCGTCGGCGGAGGTGAGCAGGTCGTCGAGGTCGGCCACGGCGTCATCGTGCCCGACGCAGGAGGCCGTGTCGACCGTCACCCGGAGCCGGGCCGTCGTGGGCCGAGCGACTCTCGGGCCGGCGACCCACCGCCTGGGGGAACCCACCCATGCGGTCGGGCGGCCGAATCGGCCGACAATGAAGGGCATGGCACGCGAGGGAGCGCCGATGAAAGGACCGAGGGTCCCTCCCCAGCTGCGTCCCGGCGCGCCCGCGCCGACGGTCGTCACCGGGAGCCGGTGCGAAACGTCGTCATCGCACGGCGAGGCCGAGGCCCATGTCGGGTGCCCGGGCTGGTGGAGCGGGTTCGACGGCTCGGCAGCCGCCGGGGCCGTGTGCTCGTGTTCGTGCCACGCCTTCAGCGCCGGCTGGCCCGGCTGGGAGGCCCACCCCGACTTCGTCACCGAGTCGGGGGCTGCGTAGCCTCGGGGCGTGACCTTCGCCGACGACACCGCCATCGAACCGCGAACTGACCACTCGTGGTCGACCCCGATCCGGGATGGCTGGGACATTGGCGGCAACGCCAATGGCGGCTACCTGCTCGCCCTCGCCGCCCGAGCGATGCAGCAGGTCGGCCAACGACCCGACCCCACCTCGATCACCGCCCACTACCTCCGACCCGGAGCAGCGGGCGAGGCGAACACCACCGTCTCCCTCGTCAAGACCGGACGCCGGTTCGCCACGATGAACGCCACCCTGGCCGACGTCGACGGCCGGCCGGTGATCCAGGTGCTCGGGGCGTTCAGCGACCTGGGTGCCCCCGACGACGGCCCGCAGCGGGTCGATGCGGCACCGCCCGACCTGCCGGACCCCGACGATTGCCGCCGTGTGGCCAACACCGACGGCGGGTTTGCTCCCCCGATCATGGACCGCATCGACCTCCGGCTCCACCCCGACGACGCCCGGTTCCCCGACGCCCCGTCGGGCGAGGCCCGGGTGCGGGGCTGGTTCCGCCTCCTCGACGACGAACCGATCGACACGATCGCCCTGTTGCTCGCGGTCGACGCCTTCCCGCCGACGGCGTTCAACGCCAAACTGCCGGTGGCCTGGGTCCCCACGGTCGAGCTGACCTGCCACGTCCGGGCCCGGCCGGCCCCCGGGTGGCTGCGGTGCGAATTCACCACCCGGTTCGTGACCGGAGGCTTCCTGGAGGAAGACGGCGTGGTGTGGGACTCGACCGGGCGACTGGTGGCCCAGTCACGGCAGCTGGCACTGCTTCCCCGCGGCTAGTCGGGATCGAGCCGGGTGGAGGGGCGTCAACCGGCGTCGACCCAGCCGAGGTCGATCAGTTCCTGCTCGGATGCCACGTTGACGTCGGTCCGGATCCGGGTCCCGTCGGCCCCCACGAGCACCAGCCAGTGGCCAAGGAAGCGGCGGGGCAGGAGCTCGGCGGTCGGGGCCGGCTCGGCCGGAAGGCGGCGACGGCGACCGATCACCATCTTCGAGACGTACTCGTCGCCGACCCGATAGACCCCGCTCTGGGCGGTCCGGATCCCCGACACGAGCAGCCAGAGCAGGGCGAGGGCGAACAGCGGCGGCACCCGCCCCGAGTCGGCAGTGGCCGCCCGGATCGCACCGAACACGAACAACACAGCGATCACGCCGACGATCAGCTTGCCCCCACGGGTGGCGATGGCGCGAAGGATGGGGGCGGTGATGGGATACATGCGTCTCCGGAGGGTGGCGGTGTGGTGCCCGGGGCGGGGTTCGAACCCGCACGCCCTTGCGGGCAGCCGATTTTAAGTCGGCGGCGTCTGCCAGTTCCGCCACCCGGGCGCCCACCCAACTCTACGCGCCCGCCCGCCTCCCCGGCTCTGGCACCCGATTGACTGGCAC
>JAWSVN010000090.1:56989-87088 GCA_033851875.1 Acidimicrobiales bacterium | reverse complement strand
GAAGCGCATGTCGGGGTGGAAGGTGCCGGACGTCATGGGCGGCACCCTACGAACCTTGCGCGTTGCTGTCAGATCGACGTGGCACGCACCAGTGTCACGCTGGTCCATGCCACGTAGGCGCCGTCCGGTCAGGAGCCGAGGTGGAGGCCGTCGCCCCGAAGTCCCAACCGGGGCCCGTACTTGGGAGCCGAGCCCGACGCCTTCGCCAGTCGCACCACCCGCCACCGATGACCGGCGTGGGGTTCGAGCAGTTCGAGCATGCGCTCGTCGGTGGCCCGGGCCTCGCGGGCCAACGCCCACGCCACGGTGTTGGGCAGGTGGTAGTCGCCGACCGGCACCGCGTCGGGGTCGCCCCACGCCGTGGCCGCCACCAGGGCGGTGGTCCACGGACCGATGCCGCGGACCGTCTCGAGCCGGGCGACCGCGTCGGCCGGCTCCCAGCCGGCGAACTCGTCGCAGCGGACCAGCTCGCGAGCGGCCCGGATCAGCGACTCGGCCCGCTTGCGCTCGACGCCCAGGCGATGGAAGTCGGCGTAGCCCAGGCGGGCCACCCGCTCGGGCGGGGGAAGGAGCCACGCGGTGCGGGGCCCCGGGGCCCGTTCGCCGAAGCGGCGGGCGAGGGCGCGTCGGCTGCGGGTGGCGTGGAAGGTCTGCACCTTCTGACCGAACACCGCGCCGACGAGGGCGTCCCACGGACGGTCGGTGCGGGCGAGACGGAACGGTCGGCGGCGCCACAGGTCGAGCAGCGGACGGGGCGGGGTGAACCCGTCGAGGTCGTCCCGCTCGCCGAGCAGGGCGGGCGTCTGGGCGAGCAGCCAGCCAGCGCCGGGGCCCCAGGCGGCGGCCTCGATGCTGGTGGCCGAACGGCGCGTGAGCTGGAGGGTGCCCGGACCGTCGGGGGTGCGGGTCGACCACCACGACTCGCCGGGGCCGACGGTGACCGGCGTCTTGGCGCCCTTGACCGTCGATCGGAGATCGAGGTCGTCAGCGACGTCGAAGTGGGCCAGCTCCACGTGATGATCCTGCCTCAGCCTCGGAGCGCCTGCGCAACCGCGCGCCGGTTGCGGACCGCGCTCGGTCCCACGGTGCCGCCTCAGTCCCAGAGTGAGGCGAGCAGGGTGTCGACCTCGTCGGCGACGCCGACCCCGTTGAGGTCGATGATCTCGGCGTCGGTCTCGGTCGCCCGGCTGGTGCCCTCGTCGAAGCGGTCGCGCACCGGTTCGAGGAAGCGGCTCATCTGGGCATACAGGTGGCGGTCGTCGAGGCCGTGACGGTTGACGTGGAACCGCAGCGGCACGTGCACCGTCAGCTCGTCGCGCGCTCGGGTGAGGGCGACGTAGAGGAGCCGGAGCTCTTCGGCCAGCCCGTCGGGGTCGCCGAGGGCCATGTCGGAGGGGATGTTGCCATCGGCGGCATGGAGCACGTGCACGCCCCGCCACTCGGCGCCCTTGGCCGAGTGGATGGTCGACAGGGTCAGCCAGTCGTCGTCGAGGTGGGGTTCGCCGGCCCGGTCGCCGGTGCGGGCCGGCGGGTCGAGGGTGAGCTCGGTGAGGAACCGAGACCGGCTCCGGTAGGCCGAGGCGGTGGCCGACAGTTGGTCGATGTCGGCCAGGCGGGCCGCCGCGTTGTCGTAGCGGTTGGGGAACACCAGTCGGCAGAAGCCGGTGAGCCGGTCGACCTGGTCGGCGGGGGAGGGGCCGGTCTCGCCGTCGCCCCGACACTCGGCGAACGCGGCCCGCAGCTCGTCGGCGGCGTCGCGAGCCTGGCCCGGCACCTTGCCCGTGCCGGCCACGAACCGCAGCAGCGGGTCGCCGTCGTTGTCGCCGCCTTCACCGATGCCCAGCTCCTCGCAGAGGCGGCGGACGGTCGCGGGACCGACGCCCTCCATCGAGCCCAACACCCGATGCCAGGCCAGCACGTCGCTCGGGTTGTCGAGGATTCGCAGCAGCGACAACAGGTCCTTCACGTGTGCCGACTCGAGGTACTTGAGGCCGCCGTACTTCACGTAGGGGATGTCGCGTCGGGTGAGCTCGAGCTCGAGGTGGTCGCTGTGGTGGCCGGCCCGGAACAGCACCGCCTGGTCGCGCAGTCCGATGCCGCGCTCGCGGGCGTCGAGGATCGCCTCGCACACCGCACGCGACTGGGCGCCCTCGTCGTGATGGGTGACGAGGCCGGGACGCGAACCGGCCGGCCGGGTCGACCACAGCTCCTTGGCGAAGTGGGGTGATTCGCCCGGCTGGTCGTTGAGCACCCCGTTGGCCACCTCCAGGATCTGCGGGGTCGACCGGTAGTTCTGTTCGAGGGTGACCGTGGTGGCGCCCTCGAAGTGATCGGCGAACGCCCACATGTTGGCCACCGTCGCCGAGCGGAACCCGTAGACGGCCTGGGCATCGTCGCCGACGGCACACACCTCGGCACCCGCGCCGGCTCTGTCTCCACCGGCTGCACCGGCTCTCGCTGCAGCGGCCATGCCCCGCACGATGTCGCTCTGGATCGGGTTCGTGTCCTGGTACTCGTCGATCAGGATGTGGTCGAACAACCCGCGCAGCACCGGCCCGGCCGCGCTCGTGGTGAGGGCCCGCCAGAACAGCAACAGGTCGTCGTAGTCGAGCACCTGGTGACTGCGCTTGCGGGAGGTGTAGGCGGTGAAGATCGTCTTGAGGTCGTCCGCGTGGTCGGCGCACCAGGGGTAGTCGTCGTCGAGCACGTCGCCGAGCTTGCGCTGGGCGTTGACCATGCGGCTGTAGATGCCGGCGACGGTCTCCTTCTTCGGGAACCGCTTGGAGCGTTCGCCGAATCCCTCGTCGGTGCGGACGATGCCCATCAGGTCGGTGGCGTCGCCCTGGTCGAGCACGGTGAACCCCGACGGCAGGCCGGCGGTGGCGCCGTGGGCGCGGAGGAGGCGGTTGGCGACGGCGTGGAACGTGCCGCTCCACACCTGCTCGGCCGAACGGTCGGTGGTGGCGGCCGCCACGCGTCCGGTCATCTCGGCCGCCGCTCGACGCGTGAAGGTGAGAAGCAGGATGCGCTGGGGGTCGACGCCGTCCTCGATCAGGCGGACGACTCGGGTGACGAGGGTCTTGGTCTTGCCGGTGCCGGCGCCGGCAACGATCAGGAGAGGAGACCCGTCGTGGTGGACGGCGGCCTGCTGCTGGGGGTTGAGGTCGGCGGCAGCTGCGAACATGCGTTCGTGATTGTAGTGCCGGGTCGGTGGGTATGTGTCGCCGACCACTACCGTCGCGCCCGCGGCCAAGTTCCTCCGTCCCCTGAGCGCTCGTGACTCCTCTCGCCTCTTTCGTTGCCGCCATCCGCCGTCGATCCCGCCACGGGTCGGCCCCACGGTCGCGTCCCGACGGCCGGGGTGGCAGCGCAGCGGGCCCGTCGCTCGTCGCCCTCGTCCTCGGCGAGCTGCGCTGGTCGCTCGCCCAGGCGCTGCGGCCGGCCCCGGTCGCGATCGGCGCAGCGGTCGCCGTCGGGCTCAGCGTCGCCCTCGGTCCCTTCACCCCCGGGGCCGTGCTGGCCGACGGCTGGCGCCTCGCGATCGCCGCCATCGTCGGCGTCGTGGCGTCGGTGGCGGCCAAGAACACCCTCGACCGACGGGCCGACGACGGTCTCGTCGCCGCCACTCGCGCTCTGATCGCCGTCCTGGCGCTCGCCGTCGGGGCCACGATCGCCGTTTCCAACCTGCTCGCCGTCGTCGTCCCGTCGACCGTCGATCAGCCGGCGGTCGGCGCCACCATCGACGGTTCGTTCCCGGTCGACACGCCCCTGCTGGTCGGGGCGTCGCTGCTCGTGTCGGCCGTCGTGCTGGTCGCGGCCGGCAGCCGGACCGGCTTCCCCGGCTCGCTGGTGTTCCTCGCGCTCGGCCTCGCCGTCGGCAGCGGTGGCACGGGGTGGCTCGTCGTCGACGACGCCCAGCTCGTCCAACAGCTCGCCGTCGCCGCCCTCGTCGTCATCCTGTTCGAGGGCGGGCTCACCACCTCGGTCGACGACCTCCGGCGAGGGGCGCCCGCCGGTGTCGCCCTGGCGACGGTCGGGGTCGCCGTCACCGGCGGCGTGGTCGCCCTCGGCGCCGTCGCCCTCCTCGGTCTCGACGCCCAGACCGCGATGCTGATCGGCGCCGTCGTCGCGTCGACCGACGCCGCGGCGGTGTTCGACCTGCTGCGTCGAGCGCCCCTCCCCGGCCGGATTGCGTCGGCCCTCAAGATCGAGTCGGGCACCAACGACCCGATCGCGATGCTGCTCACCCTCACGATCGTGCAGAGCTGGACGCAGCCGGTGTCGGCGTGGGCGGCCGCCGCATTCGGCATCGTGCAGCTCCTCGGCGGCCTCGTGATCGGGGCGGTCCTCGGCACGCTCGGCGCCGCCGTGGTACGACGACTCCCGGCCCCGTCCGAGGGGCTCGTCGGCACCTTCGCCCTCGGCGTCGGGGTGCTCACCTACGGGCTGGCGTCGGCGGCCGGCGGCTCTGGCCTGCTCGCCACCTACATCGCCGGCGTCGTGCTCGCCGTCGAGGCGCCTCGCCGACGCCGTGCCTTCCGCTCCTTCCTCACCGCGCTGGCCGGCGGCGTCGAGATCGGCCTGTTCCTCCTCCTCGGGCTCCTCGCCGACCTCGGACGGCTTCTTGAGGTGGCCGGGATCGGCCTGGCGATCACGGCGATCCTGCTCGTCGTCGCCCGCCCCCTCGCCGTGGCCGCTGCCCTCACCCCGCTCCGCTTCAGCGCCCGAGACCAGGCCGCTGTCGGGGTGCTGGGGCTGCGGGGCGCGGTCCCCGTCGTGTTGTCGACGTTGGTGATCACCAGCGGCATCGATGACGCCGACACGGTGTTCGACGTCGTCTTCACCGTCGTGGTGGTGGCCACCGTCGCCCAGTCGAGCATCGGGCCGTGGCTGCTCCGCCGCCTCGGTGTCGAGCCCGACCGGTCGCGGGCCGGCGAGGTCGAGGCCCTCGTCGCCGACGAGGCCGGCGTCGACTTGATCGAGGCGACGCTCGACCCCGATTCGCCGCTCGTCGGCCGCACCATCGCCGAGGCCGACGTACCCGAGGGCCTGCTCGTCGGCGTGGTCGTGCGCGACGGGAAGGCGATGATCGCCAAGGGCGGCACCCGCCTCGCGGCAGGCGACCGACTCGTCTTGGTCCGCACCGCGGACCCGGAGGGGATCGCCGCGGTCGAGGCGTGGGTTGGTCCGACTCAGCCGGCGTAGACCGTCTCGTCGAACACGACCCCGTTCTCCAACGTCTTGTGGACGGGGCAGCGTCGGGCGACGTCGTGGAGGCGGGCCCTGGTGGCGTCGTCGAAGTCGCCGTCGATGAAGATCTGCGACGTGACCCGGTCGACCATGCCCTTCTGGTCGTCGTCGCACTGCTCGCAATCGTCGACGTGGACCTTCTCGTGGTGGTACGAGGCGGAGATCGACGTGACCGCGATGTCCTTGCGCTGGGCGTACATCGACAGGGTGATGACGGTGCAGGCGGCCAGCGACCCGAGGAGCAGGTCGTAGGGGTTCGGCCCGGTGTTGTCGCCTCCCAGATCGTGGGGCTCGTCGGCCCGCCAACGGTGGACGCCGTTGGTGAGGTCGACACGGTAGTTCTCGGTGAGTTCAGCGGTGACGGTCGCCATGGCTCGACCAACCTCCGACCGTCCCCGCGAATTCCGTCCGATGCGTCCTGGTCGAGCCGCCCACTGGTGGTCCGATCGGATCGTGCGCTCGGGGAGAATCACCCACGACCCGGCCGGCCAGGCCCATGAACCACTACCGTCGGAACGGTGTGGGCCCCGCGGCGGCGGGGATTGAGCGCGGAGGCGATCCATGAGCTCGAACGAGTGCAGGCGATGAGCGGAGCCTGGCGACCGGCGGCTGCGGCCTTCGGCGAGATGTTGATCCGGCGACGAGCCGAGGTCGTGTTCACGATGCTCGTGTGCCTGATCGGGGTGCAGTTCGCCGTGCTCGCGGCCGAACCGCCGGCGAGCGACGAGGCGACCCCGGTGACGATCGACGAGATCGACCGGCCAGCGAGCACGACGACGACGTCGACCACCGAGGCGAGCACGACGACGACCACGACCTATGTGCCGTCGACCTACGTCGCCCAGATCACGCTGCCGTCGACCGAGCCGACGGTGGCCTCGACGGAGGCTCCTCGCCCGGTGGCCACCCGGCCACCGACCACGCGCCGGGCGACGACCCAGCCGCCGACGATCGCGCCAACGACCGCTGCCCCCACGACGCAGCCGCCCACCACCGACGCGCCCAGCACGATCGCGCCGGCGCCCCCGACCACGGTGCCGACGACGGCGACGACACAGCGACCCACAACACAGCGCCCGACGACGGAGCAGCCCACGACGGAGCGCCCGACGACCCAGCCGCCGACCACGCCGGTGCCGACGACCGTCACCACCCCGACGACGCAGGCCACGACGACGACCACCGAGTGGTGGGACGGCTGGCGGGAGCGACGGCGGGAACGCCGCGAGCGCTGGAACGAGGCGGTCGAGGAATGGCGCGAGTCGTGGGACGACGACCACGGCTGGTGGGACTGACCTCAAGTCGGTCGCCGAACCCGACGATGGGGGAGGCGTGAGTGAAGACGAGGTACCGGGCTGGCGGCACGACATTCGCGATGTGTCGTCCGAGGTCGAAGCGATGGAGGCCGAGCTGGAGCGGTCGACCCGCACCCTGGTCGACGTGCTCGTCGACGAGGGCCGTCAGGGTTCCGACGTCCGACTCGAGACCCTGGCCGGCGAGGTCGCGGGCCGCATTGGCCATGTGGGCGGCGAGTTGACGACGATCGACACCGACGGCGGTGCCGTCGCGGTGGGGCTCGACACGGTCACGTCGTTGTCGATCACCCGGGAGGGCGACTCGGTGCATCGGGTGACACGAGGCCATCCCGAGTCGCTCCTGGCGACCATGCGCGAGCTGGTCAACAGCGGCGCGATGGTCGAGGTGGGGCGACCGAGCGGCCTGCCGATCGCCGGCACGGTCGTGGCGGCCGGGCCGTCACACGTGGAACTCGAGACGATCGCCGGCGCCTGCTTCGTGCCGGTCCACGCGATCTGCTGGGTTCGCACCCTGGACTGATCGTCCGGGCCGGATCGGTCGTCAGTCGACCGGAACCTGTTCTACCGGGGTGACCCGATGGCTCTTGAGGGTGCTGATCACATCCTCGAGCAGGAAGTGGAACTTCCGAGACCCCTCGAGCCGGCTCGCAGGGAGCCGACCGTCGTTGGCCATGGTGAGCACGGTGCGTGGATTGAGATCGAGCAGTTCGGCGACCTGGGCGGTGGTGAGGATCGGGGGATACGCCTGCCGAACTGCCTCGAAGCCGTCGTTGTCGAGAGGCATGTCGAAAGGCTAGCGCCCCGCCCCTGGCACGGCGAGCGCTCCTTTGCGTTCGTTGCGCTCTATCTGCTGTCACGTCGTCTCTGCCGCCGGCTCGGGTCCGTCGAGGTGATGGGGATCGGTCCCCCTCGCCCGAGGACCCGGTGATTCCTACCGTCGCTCCCGTGCAGCAGTTCCGCCTCGGCCTCAGAGCCCATGTCACCGTCCCCCGAGTCGTCACCGCCGTCGCCGGCGTCGTCACGCTGGTCGTCGTGTCCGCCCTCCTGCTCACCTCGGGGGCCACCACCGAGGTGTGGGTCGTCGCCCGTTCGGTGCCCGTCGGCGCGCCGGTCACCGCCGACGACCTGACCCGCCAGGCGGTCCCGGCCGACCACCCCTTCGGCGATCACCTCGTGGCGGGCCCGCCGCCGGTTGGCGTCGCCGCGATCGCGCTCGAGCCGGGCCGGCCACTCCTCGCCGGCGACGTGGCCCCGGGGCCGGCCGAACCGCCCCGCACCGTGGCGGTGAGGGTCGACGCCGACGTCGTGACGGCGCTGGGCTTGGTGGCGGGCGACCGTGTCGATCTCGTCGCCGTCGAACCCCACGGCGACGAGCCCCCGACCGTCGTCGCCGGTGGGGTGCGGGTGGCCACCGTCGGCGAACCCGACGGTCCGGTCCGCAGCGAGCTGCCGGTGGTCGTCGAGGTGGACGACCGGGAGGCGCTCGCCATCGCCGAGGCGACCGAGACGGCCGTCGTCGTCGTGGTGCGAGCCACCGGTGCGGTCGCCGAGAGCTCGCCGACACCCGCCGGTGCCGAGGAGGTGTCGTCATGACCGACCTGTCGACCGCCGGGCCCCCGATCGAGTCGACCGGTGCGCTGTCGCTGGCACTCGCCCTGAGTTCGAGGCCGTGGCGGGCGGCGCTGCATCGCCACTGCCGTGACCACGAAGCCGACGTCGCCGTCCGGCTCGTCACCGACGGCGCCGCCCTCGTCGCCGACGACGGTCCACGACCCGACGTCGTCGTGGTCGACGACTCCACCAGCTGGCTGACCCCGACCATGGTCGAGCGGTGCGCCGCACGCGGCATCGCCGTGTTGGGGATCCACGAGCCTGCGCCCATCGACGGTTCGGCGGTCGGCGGCCCGGGAGCCGGGGGCGACGCCGGTGTCGGTCGCCGGGTGCTCCTGCGGGCCGGGGTGGCCGACACGATCGAGAGCAACGCCGAACCCGAACGGCTCCTGTCGCTCGCCCGGGGCCTGCGGCGCGACCCCGATGTGGCGTCGTCGTTCGATGCCCTCGTCGCCCGAGCCTTCGACCCGGCCGCAGCCACCGCCACCCCACTCCTCGTCGTCGGCGGGCCGGCCGGCGCCGGGGTCACCGAGACCGCGATCGCCGTCGCCGCCCGGGTCATGGCGCCCCCGACCGCTGAACCCGGTACCCGCTGGGCCCGACTCGGTCGGCGGTCGCCCGCCCCGGCCCCGCCCGTGCTGGTCGACCTCGACGAGCGTCGTCCCCGTCTCGCTCGCCGCCTGGGCCTGGCGGTCGAGCCCAACGTCGTCGCCGCCTGCGACGTGTTGGAGGGACGCGGCATCCAGTCGGCGAGCATCGACGACCTCTTCGGCGACCCGACGCCGACCGAGCCCGGCGACCTCGCCGAGACCTTCGCCCGCTCCCTCGTCGGTACGGCTCCGGCCTTCCCCGTCCTCGCCGGCCTCGCCTCGGGCGACGACTGGCAACAGCTCCGGGCCGACGAGGTGAGCGGGCTGCTCGGCCGCCTCGCGCTCGACCGTCCCGCCGTCGTCGCCCGCGTCGGCTCGGAACTCGGCCCGATCGCGGCCGCGCCCCGTCGGTGGGAGGTGAGCCGCCGCACCCTCGCCGCCGCCGATGCGGTGGTGGCGGTCGGTGAGGCGACCCCGATGGGGTTGCTCGATCTCGTCGACTGGCTCCGTCACGCCACCGACCTGATCGTCGATCGAACGCCGATCGCCCTGCTCCTCAACCGGGCCCCGTCGGACCGTTCGGCTCGGGCACGGCTCACCCTCGAAGCGCAGCGCCTGTTCGGCCCCCGCCTCGCCGCCCTCGAGGTCGTCGGGCACGATGCCCAGGTGGAGCGGGCGGCGTGGGATGCCGCGGTGCCGGCCTCCGGGCCGCTGGCCGCCGCCGTCGACCGCCTCGCCGTGGCCGCCCTCGACGGACTGGTCGTCGAGCGCCGCGACTCGGACGAGCACNNCCGCTCAGCCCGGCACCGGCGGCTTCGTCGACGAAGCGGATCTCCGCGTCGTCGAGCGCCAGGACGGTCGGCGCGTCGGTCCCGGCCGGTGACGGCGCACCGAACGCCTCGGCCCAACGCGCCGCGGTCGCGGCGGGGTCGGCGACGCCGATCGTCACCCCGGTGATGGCATCGACGGCCTCGCCCGACGCGTCGCGGTTCGGCCACTCGGTGCTGGCCCAGCCCCAGGCCGCGGGGTCGTCGGTGGCGTCGATCGAGACGATGGCGCCCCCGATGTCGCGGGGGTGCACGTGGAGGCCGCGGATGCCCTCGCCCCGGGCGTCGTAGACGATGCGCATGCCGGCGGCGTCGAGCCGTTCGGCCACGCCGTCGAGGGTGTCGACCTGCACCAACACCATGTAGCCGGCGTCGCCGCCTCGCCGTTCGAGGAGCCGGCCGGCCGTGGTCCCCTCGGTCGTCGGCGACACGATCTCGAGGAACTGGTCGCCGACGGTGAACAGCCCGTTCTCCAGGCCGAACTCGCCGACCCCGGGATCGCGGAAGCACAGCTGCAGGCCGAAGGGGTCGGCGAGCTCGGTTTCGGCGGCGGCGAGGTCGGCGGCGACGAAGGCGATCTGGCGAAGTCGGAGCATGTCGATTGCCTAGCAGGGCGAGGGGGACGGGTCCCCATCGATCGATCCGGGCCGGATTCGTAGCGTCGTCGACGTGAGCACGATCTCCTCGCCCGTCGCCGGGCCGACCCCGTCCACCGACGTCTACGAACAGATCCGCCGTGCTGCCCTGGCCGAGGTCGAGGCCGGCTCGGTCGATCTCGCCGACCGGGGCTCGGTCGACGACCTCCTCGTGGCCCTCGTCGACGACCACCAGCGGTCGGCCCGGTCGGGGCGGGGCCTGCGTTCGCTCCACGATCCGGCCGCCATGGTCGCCCGCCTGCGGTCGTCGCTGCTCGACTTCGGTCCCCTCACCCCCTTCTTCGACGGCTCCCTCGACTACGAGGAGCTGATCGTGCACGGCAGCGAGGTCGCCTACATCGACGGCCAGGGCCGGATGCGGGCCTTCGACGAACCGGTGACCGCGGACGAGGTCCGCCACGTGGTCAACAAGTTGCTCGCCTCGGTCGGCGCCGCGGTCGACGAGAGCCGGCCGATGATCCAGACCCAGATCCTCGACGGGTCCGCCCGCATCGGCGTGGTCGTGCCACCGATCGCGGCCGAGATCGATCTGACGGTCCGCCGCTACCGGATCCGTCGTGAGGGCTTCGGCGAACTGGTGGCGTGGGACACGCTCAGCGCCACTGCGGCCTCACTGCTGGGCGCAGCGATGCGCACCAACTGCGGGGTGGTGGTGACCGGGCAGCCCGGCGCCGGCAAGACCACCCTCGTCAACGCCCTGCTCCGGGCGGTGCCCGCCCACCGGCGGATCGTGGCCTGCGAGGACACCCCCGAGCTGTCGATCGCCCAGGCCCACGCCGCCCGGTGGCGGACCCGGGCCGCCGGGCCCGACGGGTCGGGCGAGGTGACCCTGCGCGACCTCGTGCGGGTGTCGCTCGGCATGCGGCCCGACGTGATCGTCGTCGGCGAGGTGCGCGGCCCCGAGGCCTACGAACTGACCCGGGCCGGCAACGCCGGCTGCGCCATGGTGTCGACGATCCACGCCAACTCGGCCCGGCAGGGCCTCCAGGCGATGGTGTCGACCGCCGTGATGGCGGGCCCCAACATCGACCCGGTGATGGTGCGCCACGTGTTCGCATCGATCGTCGACCTCGTCGTCCACATCGCCCGTGAACCCGACGGCGCCGGCTGTCGCCAGGTGATGGAGGTCGTCGCCGTGCCCGCCGGTCAGGGCGCCGGCGTCGAGGCGACGACCGAGCCGATCCTCACCCGCAGCGACTTCGGGTCGCCCCTCGAGTGGACGGGCGCCCGCCTCCCGGCCGACCTGGAGCAGCGCCTCGACCGGGAGCTGCGGCCCCTCGGCTGCACGACCCTCGACCTGCTCGAAGGTCGGGTGCAGCTGTGAACCGGCTCGCCCTGGTCGCTCTCGGCGTCGTGCTCGCCCTCGTCGTCGGTCCCGCCGTCGCGGCCCTGACCGTCGGCCCTCTCGGGGCGGTGGCGGGCGCCGTCGCCGTGACCGTGCCAGTGCAGCTCGACCGTCGTCGTCAGCGGCTCGTCGCTCGCCGACGCGTCGAGGCGTGGCCCGACGCCCTCGGCGACCTCCACCACGCGATCCGGTCGGCGTCGTCGCTCCACGCCGCCCTGGTCGTCGTGGCCGAGCGCGGTCCCGAGCCGCTGCGGCCGGCGTTCGTCACCTATCGCGAACTCGCCGTCGCCCTCACCCCGGCCGCCGCGCTGCGAGCGGTGAGGTCCGAGCTCGACGACCCGGTCTCGCACCACGTGCTCGACGTGTTGGCGGTCGCCCTCGACCTCGGCACCGGCGTGGTGACCGAACTGCTCGACGATCTCGCCGCCGCCGTGACCGCTGAGGTCCGGCTGGGCGACGACCTGGAGAACGCCGAGCTCGAGACCCGGCTCGAGGCCCGAGCGGCCGCCGTGTTGCCCTTCGCCGTGCTCGGCCTCCTGTGTGCGTCGGTCCCCGGCTACCGCGACTTCTACTCGGGCCCCGGCGGCTGGGTCGTCGTCACCGCCGGGTCGCTGCTGACCGCGGTCGGCCTCGTGATGATCGGCCGCCTCGCCCACACCGGAGCGGCACGGTGAGTTCGACCGCCTCGCTGTTGCCGCTGCTGGCCGGTGTCGGTGCCGCCGTCGTGGTCGCTCGCGCCGCCCACGCCGCGGTGCGACCCCGTCCGGCTCTCGGCCGCCGCCTCGGCCCCTACCTGACCGGAGCGCCGCTGCCGTGGTGGGACGCCGCCGATGCCGCCGCGCTCGTCGGCCGCCCCCACTCGACGCAGCCGGTGTGGTCACTGCGCAGCACGATCGAACTGCGTCAGACGGTCGAACAGCGACGTCGCCGACGACTTGTCGAAGCCGGTGAACGGGCGGCCGACTGGTCGACTTCGCTGCGCCGCCAGACGCTGACCGCCGTTGCCGGTGCGGCCGTCGGTGGCCTGCTCGGCTTCGTCGTCGTCGGGTCGCCGATGGCCGCCGTGTTGCTCGCGGCGCTGGGCGTGGTCGCCGGCGGCAGCCGGGAGGCCGGCCGCATCGAGCGTCGCCGGAGTGAGCGGGCCCTCGTGATGGAGGCCGACGCGCCTCGCATCGCCGAGCTGCTGGCCGCCCATCTCCGAGCCGGCCACGGTGTCGCCGAGGCCAACCGGCTGGTGGTGGCCGAACGTCCCGGCCCCCTCGCCGCCGAGGTGCGGCGAGTGGCGGCCGCCGTCGGCTCCGGTGTCGACGCCGGCGACGCGTGGGCCGCCCTCGCCCGCCGGGTGCCCGACGCCGGCACCGCCCGCCTGGCTCGCGCCGTCGCCGCGTCGAGTCGAGCGACCGGCGACCTGGCCCCGACCCTCGTCGCCCTGGCCATCGATCTGCGAGCTCAACGGCGCCACGCCGTCGCCCGCCGCGCCGTGCGTCGCCGCACGGCGATGGTCGCACCCCTCCTGCTGTGCATCGCCCCGGTGATGGCGCTCTACGTCGCCGCCGCCCTCCCACGCCTGGTGCTCGGCCAATGAGCCCCAGCCGCCCCGATCCGTCCCCAGGGAACGAATGTTCCACGACCCAGAAAGGCCAGTCCCATGACGAGCCCCGATCCCACCAACGACAACGCTTCCGACCGATACGACGAGCCCTCGTCGACGCTCGCGGCGGTCGACCCCCGAGACCCCGAACGCGGCGCCGCCGTCGTCGAGTGGCTCGGCATCAGCGCCCTGAGCATCGCCATGATCGTCGTGATGTTCGCTGCGCTCCAGCAGGTCGGCCTCGACCTGGTGAACGACATCCGCGGCAGCCTCGGGCTGTAGACGACGCACACCGTGAACGCGGTGCCGGGACGTTGCCGACCGTCGTCGTGATGGGCTGGATGCTCGTCGCCCTGGTCGGCCTCACCCAGCTCTGCGTCGCCTGGTACTGGCGGGCCGCCATCAGCGACGCCGCCGCACGGGCCGCGGCGGCCCAGTCTCACCTCGAGGCACCGTCGGACATCTGTGTTGCGACCTTCGCCGAGGCCCTTGGCCCCGGCGCGGATGGTGCGGCCGTCGTCGTCGACGAGGTCCGCTGCGAACTCGTCGGCGATCTCGTCGTGGCCCGCACCGGCTTCGCCATGGATCCGTGGTTGCCGCTGTGGCCGACGCTCGAGGTCGAGCTCGAGGCGGTCGCGGTCGCCGAACGCATCCCGGGGGAGGAGCCGTGAGGCGGTGCCGATGCCGGTGCCGGTGTCGGTCCGAACGTGGCGCCGCCGCGCTGGAGGCGGTGGTCGTCGTGGGACTGGTGTTGGTCCCGATGGTGCTGGCCCTCGTCACCGCCGCCCGCTGGGTCGAGCACCGAGCGGCGGCCACCGCAGCCGCCGACGAGATCGCCCGGTCGCTCGTCGTCGACCCCGAGGGCGCCGACGCGGCGGCCGCTGCGGTCGTGCTCGCCGTCGAGCGGGGGCACGGTCTCGAACCGGGCTCGCTCTGGGTGCAGTCGATCGAGGTCGGCGAACCGGGCGGCGACGTGATCGTCACCGTCGTCGCCGTGCTCCCGGCCCTCACCGTGCCGTTCGGGTCGTGGGGCGCCACCGAGATCGTCGCCGTCGGCCAGGAACGTCGACCCGACCACAGCTCGTCATGAGCGGAGGGAGCGCGTCATGAGCGGTCGACGTGACCGTGAAGCCGGGCAGGCCACCCTGTTCGGGCTCGGGTTGGTGATGATCGGTCTGATCGTCGCCGGGTTCGCCGTCGACCTGTGGCGCCTGGTCGAGGTTCGTCGCAACCTCGCGGCCGACGCCGAGGCGGTGGCCGCAGCGGCCGCCAACGGGGTCGACGTCGCCGAGTATCGGGCGACCGGCGAGCCGGTCCTCGACCCGGAGCTGGCCGCCGCCCGCAGCGCCGACCGGGCCGCCGAGGTCGAGTCGTCGCTCGCCCTTGCACCCCCGAAGGTCGAGCTCGACGTCACCCCGGATCGAGCCACCGTCACCGTGCGGGCGACGGTCGACCTCGTGCTCCTCGATCTCGGCGGCGTACTCGAGCCGATCGAGGTCGTCGTCCAGGCGAGCGCAGCGCCGACGCGGGGCCTCTAGCCTGCCGAGGCGTGGACCCGATCGGTGTCGAACAGTTCGAGCAGTACGTCGGCGACGCCCTCGACGGGTTGCCCGACGAGATCCTCGACCTGCTCGACAACGTCGTGATCCTCGTCGAGGACGCGCACGAGACCGAGGATCTCCTCGGCCTCTACGAGGGCATCCCTCGCACCGAGCGGGACGAGTACGGCGGGTTCGAGCTGCCGGATCGAGTCACCCTGTTCCGGCTCGCACTCTGCGACTACGCCCGCGATCTCGACGAACTCATCCACGAGGTCCGGGTCACCGTCGTCCACGAACTGGCCCATCATCTGGGCATCGACGACGACCGCCTCCACGAACTCGGCTGGGGCTGAGTTCGCGCTGCTGACCGCCGCCCCCGTGGCCGGCGACGCCTAGAAGTCGAGCTGGCCCCGGAGGATGCTCTGGCCCGAGTGGGTCGGGTCGCCGTCGGCCGGCTCGAAGGAGATGTCGACGATCGGGAAGTCGGTCGGGTCGACCCCGGCCGGGAGTGCCAACCGGCCGTCGTCGTCCAGGGTGCCGAGCGAGTGCATGTCGGCGACCGCGGTGTCGATCACCCAGACCTCCCACACGCCGCCGTCGGCGTCGGGCATCGCCGGTACCGACAGCTCGAGCATGTACCGGCCGTCGTCGTCGAGGACCACCGCCGAGGCGTCACCGTCGACGGCCAGGGGGAGACCGTCGCTGGTGATCACTGCGGCGGCGACTTCGTTGGCGCCGGACCCGGCCGTGAGTTGGCCGGCTCCGATCGCCCCGACCCCGACGACGGCCGCAGCCACTGCGGTCAGTCGGCGGGTGCGGCGTCGACGGGCGTCGAGATCGATCACCGGTGCGGGTGCCCGCTCCGGCGCGACCGCCGGTGCAGTCGGGTGCTCCTGCTCGGCGGGGGTGATGCTCACCTCGGCCGCGATGGCGTCCCACAGGCCGGGTGGTGGGGTAAGCCGAACGGCGTCGTCGGGGCCGAGTCCGTCCCACAGCGAACGCAGGTCGCCGTCTGGGCGTTCATCGCTCATCGTGCGCTCCCTTCGTCGCTCGTCTGTGGATCGAGGTCGTCCTCGAGGTGGTACCGCAAGCGTGCCAGGCTGCGCCGGATGTCGCTCTTGACCGTGCCGAGCGGCATGCCCGTGGCGGCCGAGATCTCGGTGTGGGTGAGCTGGTGGTAGTAGGCGAGCTCGAGGCAGCGTCGAGCCCGCTCGTCGAGCGTCTCGAGGGCCTCGGCCAGGAGCATCCGGTCGGCCAGCCGGTCGGTGTCAGGGTCGCTCGCCGGTTCGGGTCCGGCCGGGGCGCTGCCGTCGGCGAGCGACCACTCGTCGCCGACGGACCGCTCCGGAGCGTGGCGGCCGTCGCGGCGTAGGGCGTCGACGCAGCGGAACTTGGCGATCCCCATCAGCCACGGGGCGAGTCCGCCCTTGGCCGGATCGAACCGCTCCTGGGCCCGCCAGGCGGCGACGAACACCTCCTGGGTGACGTCGGGCGCTCGGTCGGAGCCGACCTTGCGGACACAGAACGTGTAGATCATCGACCCGTGGGCGTCGTAGGCGAGGCGCAGGGCATCGGGGTCACCGGCGGCGAAGCGGCGATCGAGATCGTCTCGCTCGTCGTCGGTGACCGACGGCGCGGCCGGGGTCGCCACGGCGGCGGGTGGTGCACTTGGTGTCATCGTGAGCACACCCTCCTTTCGTCGGAAACGGCCTGATCGGATGCGCTTGAAAAAATTAGCGCTAAAAATCTCGGGATCCTGCATCCGGCGAGGGGGACGTCATCGAAAGGGGGGATGAACCATTCCCCACGAAGGACTCCTTCCGATGAGAATCCCTGCCCCACTCACGGCTCTGCCGACCAAGTTCGTGGCCGTGCTCGCGGCCCTCGCTCTGTCGCTCCTCGCTATCGCCGCACCGGCGTCGGCCCAGGACGGCGCCCGCATCCACCTGCTCCACGGCATCCCCGACACCGACGTCGACGTGGTCGTCGGCGGTGAGGCCGTGATCAGCGGGTTCTCGTTCGGTGACACCCAGGACCTCTCCGGGTTCGCCGGCCAGACCCTCGCCGACCTGCAGGTCGTGGTCGCCGGCACCGACACCGTCGCCATCGACGCCGGTGACGTCGCCCTCCCCGCCACCGGCAACTACACCGTGATCGCCCACCTCGACGCCTCGGGCACCCCCACGCTCGGCGTGTTCGAGAACGACACCTCGACCACCGCCGCCGGTGAGGGTCGCCTCGTCGTGCGCCACACCGCGGCCGCTCCGGCCGTCGACGTGCTGGCCGGTGGCGCCCCCGTCATCGAGAACCTGCCCAACGGCGACGGCGCTGCCCTCGACCTCGCCGCCGGCACCGTCACGGCCTCGGTCGTGCCCACCGGCGCTACCGAGCCGGTCGTGATCGGCCCCGCCGACCTCCCCGTCACCGACGGCAGCTCGCTCATCGTCTACGCCGTCGGCTCGCTCGACGCCGACAACCTCACCGTGCTGACCGAGCAGATCGACGGTCTGGGCTCGACCCCGACCGAGATCCCGACCGGCCTCGCTCCGATCGAGTCGACCGGCACCACCTTCTTCGGCGCCGCTGCCGCCACGGTCTTCGCCGTTCTGATGGGCCTCGTGCTCTTCGCCGGTGGTCGGGTCCTGGCCACCGCCCGCCGCTGAGATCGGGAGCCGACTCGATGGTGGCGATCGCCGCTCACCCTCGCCACCTCGCCATCGCCCTGGCGGTCGTCCTGACCGGTTGCTCCGCGGCAGCCGGCACGGGCGACCGCCAGGAAGGCGCGAGCATCACGAGCGAGGTCCTCACCAGCGAGGCTGTCACCACCGAGGCGCCGGTCACGTCGGCAGTGCCCGACTCGGCGGTGCTCGACGATGCCACGGCGGCGCCGTTCGGTGAGGCGCTCGACTCGGCCATCGGTATCCCCGAGGTGGTCGAGGCGGTCGCCCCGGTCGGGGTGACGATCCCGGCCCTCGGGATCGACACGGCCACGGTGGTGCCGGTCGGGGTCGAGCCCGACGGCGTGATGGAGGTGCCGCCCGCCGACCAGCTCGGCTGGTACCGCCACGGCGTCACCCCTGGCGAGATGGGCTCGGCCGTCGTCGCCGGCCACGTGATCGACCCGAGCGGTCCCGGCGTCTTCCGCTACCTCGCCGATCTCGAGGTCGGCGACGAGGTGACGGTCACCGACGCCGAGGGCGTCGTGCGCCGCTTCGTCGTCGCCGAGGTCGAACTCCACGACAAGGCGGCGGTGCCCTTCGACGAGGTGTTCGCCCGCAGCGGCGAGCCGCAGCTCGTGTTGGTCACCTGCGGCGGCGACTGGGACGCCGACCGACGCTCGTATCGAGCCAACGTCGTCGTCACGGCCGTCCCGGCCTGAGGCTGGTTCGGCTCAGGCCTCGCTGCGGATCACGTCGACGCCTGACGGGTCGACCAGGCTGCCGTCGAAGAGCAGCTTGTTGTGGTTGTGGCCGACGTGGTGGAGGCCGAACGCCGACTTCATGGCGGCCTGCATCCCCATGATGTCGAGGGCGTTGTTGACCGACTGCTTGGCCAGGGTGAGGCCGAACATCGGCCGCTTCGAGATGTGGTGGGCCATCGCCATCGTCGTCTCGGTCAGCTCGTCACGGGCGACGACCTTGGAGACCATGCCGACCTCCTTGGCCTCGGCCGCCGTCATCGCCCGGCCGGTGAACAGCAGCTCCTTGGCCAGCCGGCCACCGAGCTCGAAGGGGTGGGTGAAGTACTCGTGGCCGTTCACCCCGAAGGCCACCACCGGGTCGGAGAACGTGGCGTCGTCGGAGCAGACGATCAGGTCCATCGGCCACACCAGCATCAGGCCGCCGGCGATCACCTTGCCCTGCACCTCGGCGATCGTCGGCTTGGCGATGTTGCGCCAGCGCCAGCACAGGTCGAGGTACATCTCGGTCTCACGGGCCATGTAGCCCTCGGCGCCGGGGGCGTCGAAGTGGCACTGGGTCCCGAGGGTGGGCAGGTCGTTGATGTCGGTGGTGTCGCGCAGGTCGTGGCCCGACGAGAAGTGCTTGCCGTCGGCGGCCAGCACGATCACCCGTACCTCGGTGTCCTGGGCGGCCCGATCGAAGGCCTCGTTGAGCTCCGAGAGCAGCAGGTAGTCCTGGGCGTTGGCCGCCTCGGGGCGGGCCAGGGTGATGCGGGCCACCCGCTCGTCGGTCTCGTAGCGAACGCGGGTCCAGGCAGGCTCGGTCATGGGACCGGACCCTAGATTCAGACGAGGGGCCAGGGGTAGCGGTGACCGTCGGTGTCGTCCGCCGGGAACTCGCCGGCCTCGACCACGGCCCGGGCCCGGGTCTCGAGGGCGTCGCGCTCGAGCGGGTCGAGGAGACACAACAGCTCGGCGGGGAAGCCGTCGCGCAGCGCGCCCTCGACGGCCTCCAGGAGCGGGGCCGGGATCGGTTCGCCGACGAAGTCCCACATCACGGTCCGCAGCTTCCACTGGGCGTGGAAGGCGAGGCCGTGATCGATGCCGTAGATCCGGCCGTTGCGGCCGAGGAGGCAGTGGCCCGACTTGCGGTCGGTGTTGTTCGCCAGCAGGTCGAGCACGCACAGCTTGCGGAGATCGTCGAGAGCGGCGTCGTCTCGTTCGCCGTCGGCCACCGCTTCGTGGAGGGTGAAGTAGTGCTCGGCGAAGTCGGCGTCGACGAAGGCCTGGATCGAGCCCTCGCCGAACGGGCCGAGGCGGATCGTGGTCGGGGGGACGACGTCCCAGCCGAGCGCCGCGGCCAGCCGATACATGGCGGCCTCACGCTTGTAGAGGTCGGGCGGGAAGTCCCACAGCGGTCGTTCGCCCCGCCCCGGCTTGTAGATCGCCTGCATCCGGCGGTCGGCGTCGTCGGGGTCGACGACCTCGACGAGGAGGGTGGCGTTGGAGCTGTGGGGCATGCGCCCCTCGACCTCGATCTCGCCGTCGGTCAACAGCTCGAGCACCTCGTCGGTGTCGACGTCGAAGAAGACGAGGGGGTCGGACATCGCGGTCAGTTCAGTCGAGGACAGATGTGCCTCGACGAATCGGGCTGCCCACACAGCCGGCACGGCGGTCGGCCCTTCGACATCAAGTCCTCGGACGTGGCGATGAACCCGGCGGCCTGTTCGACGCTCAGGTGGACCCGAAGCTGGGCGCCGGTCGACACGTCGGCGAGGAGATCGTCCTCGTCCTCGTCCTCGTCCTCGTCGGGCACGAGCTCCTCGACGACGAGCACCACCTTGGCGTCGGCCTCGTCGATGCCGACGGCGATCTGCCCGACGATCCACTCCGGCAGGGCCGGCTCGATCAGGGGCACCGGAGTCTCGGCGGGGAGCTCGGGCTCGGGCAGATCGTCCATCACCGACTTGAGGAAGGTGGCGAGCGCCGACACCTGCTGCTTCTCGATCTTGACCGACACATAGCGGTCGTCGTCACCGGCCTGGAGATAGAACACACGGGCGCCTGGCTCGCCGATCGCTCCCGCGGTGAAGTGGTTGACCGACCGGAACTCGAACGACTCACTCATCGGTTCCATCAGCTCGGCACCAGGGTCGTCAGGTCGTCGCCCGTCGAGTTGACGGCCAGCACGACCGGGCCCGACGCGGTGTAGAGGATCGCCGTGATCGAACACTGGCCGATCACGATGCGTTGGAAGTGATCGAGGTGGGTGCCCATCGCGTGAGCGACGGCGGCCTTGATCGTGTCGGCGTGCGACGTGGCCACGATCGTCTCGCCCGGGTGCTTGGCCACGAGTTCGGCGATCTGGTCGACCATGCGGGTCTGCATCTCGAGGAACGACTCGCCGCCGGGGAAGCGGAAGCCGCTCGGGTAGCGCTGGACGGTCTGCCAGTCGGGCAGCTTGCGGAGCTCGCTGAGCTTGCGGCCGGTCCACTGCCCGAAGTCGGCCTCGATCAAACCCTTGGCGGTGCGGACCCGCAGGCCGAGGGCCTTGGCGATCGGCCTGGCCGTCTCCTGGGTGCGTTCCATCGGCGATGCGTAGACGGCGTCGATCCTGCCGCTTCCGAGCCCGGCGAGCCGTTCGGCGGCCCGCTCGGCTTGGGCCACACCCTCGGGGGCGAGGTGGAGACCCTTGGCCCGGCCCGGCAGCACGGCGCCGGTGGTCGGGGTCTTGCCGTGGCGGACCAGGAACACCATCGTCGGCTTCGGCGCGTCGGCGCCCTTCTTGCGAGAGCCCGCCTTCTTGGGAGTCGCAGCCTTCTTGGTGGTCGAAGCACGTGCCATCGCCGTCAACGCTATCTAGCGTTCGGAGCCATGACCGCCCAGAGCCCCTCGGGTCGACCCGGCCGTTCCCGTCGAGCGGTGCGCATTGGCCGCGCCGTCGACCTGCCCGCGGTCGGTGAGCAGGTGGCGGCGTGCCGGGCCTGCCCCCGGCTCGTGGCCTGGCGCGAGAAGGTGGCGGTCGAGAAGCGGGCCGCCTACGCCGACGAGGACTATTGGGGGCGGGGCGTGCCGGCGTTCGGCGACCCCGAGGCCCGCATCGTGGTCGTCGGCCTCGCGCCGGCCGCTCACGGCGCGAATCGCACCGGCCGCATGTTCACCGGTGACCGCTCGGGAGACTGGTTGTACCGAGCGATGTGGCGGGCCGGCTTGGCCAACCAGCCCGAGAGCGTCGACATCGACGATGGACTCGAGCTGACCGACGCGCTGGTCACCTCGCCGGTGAAGTGTGCCCCGCCGGCCAACAAGCCCACGCCGGCCGAGCGCGACCTCTGTGCCCCGTTCCTGCACCGCGAGCTCGAACTGCTCGACACCCGGGTCTTCGTCGCCCTCGGCGGGTTCGCCTACCAGGCCCTCACCGCCCACCTCGGCATCCGGCCCCGCCCAGCGTTCGGCCACGGCGTCGAGGTGCCCACGCCCGACGGCGCGACGATCGTGTGCAGCTACCACGTGAGCCAGCAGAACACCTTCACCGGGCGGCTGACCGAGGAGATGCTCGACGCCGTGTTCAGCCGGGCCGTCGAACTGGCCGCCGACTGAGCGCCGCCCGCGTCGAGCCGACGGTGGCATCTCGGCAATCGGCCGCGGGACTTGCTGGGTCGATGGACCCTTCGAAGGGCGAATTCGTACTACTCAGGTTTTTCTCGGCTTCGGCCGTTGACCTGGTCATGCTCCGCCACGACGATTCCCGTCGTGCCCACCGGCGGGCGGCTCTCGGTGGGCACGAAGAACCGATCCCCTTCATCGGTTCGCACCAGATTCCCTCGATCCATCACAACCCCGACGGCTGGGAAGCCCTGGCCGCCGCAGTGCTGTCGCACCCCGGCAAGCCGGTCGCCGACCTGCGCGAGCGGCAGTGGTCCGACGCCCCGGTGGCACCGGTCATCGATCTCCAGGCCCATCGACGCCGCCGCGACGGTCGTTGAGCCGAGACCCCTGCAGGGCCCGGGACACGGATTAGTCTCGGCCGGGTGACCTTCCCCCGGCGGGCGACCGTTCTCGTCGCTGTTGCGAGCGCCTTCGTCGCCGGCTGTGGCGACGATGCGCCGACCGATTTCAGCGCGACGACAACCAACGACTTCTTCGCTGCCTGCACCGACGCCACGGCCGACTCACTCCTCCACACCAGGCTGTGTCAGTGCGTGATCGACGAGCTGACCTCGGACCTCGAGTACGCGACCTTCGTCGAACTGTCCGACGCGATGGCGGTCGAGCCGGCTCCGCCAACGGCACCGGAGATCGTCGACGTCGTCGCCGACTGCGTCATCGAGGTCGGCGATCTCTGAGTCGGTTGGCTCCGGGGCGCTCGGTTCCCGCCGTGCCCATCTCGCCCTCGGCGCCCTGATCGGGGCGATCTCGGGCGTGGTGGTGTTCGGGCCAGGTTTCGTCTGGGGCGACCCGAACGACTGGCGCTACCTGTGGGGCGACGCCGGCAGCGGTCTGGCCGCGTTCCGCTACTACGTCGCCGAGGGCTGGGGGTTCCCCCTTCTCCAGGCACGAGGGTTGAACCAACCCGACGGGATCAACGTCGCCTTCACCGACTCGTTGCCCCTGCTCGCGCTCCTGGCCAAGGTTGTCGATCCGTTCGGGCTCGACCCGGCGCGGTGGTGGGGATGGTGGTTCCTCGGCCTCCATGTCGCCCAGGGGGCGACGGCGGCCTGGGCGGCTCGGGCCTGGGGCAACCGTTCGCCGGTCGTGGCGCTCTCGGTCGCCACGGTCGCCGTGTCGGCACCGATCTTCCTGTTGCGAACCTGGCACCCGGGGTTGGCGGCCCAGTTCCTGCTCCTGGCCGCGTGGGCCTGGGTCGGTGAACTCCGCTCGCCGGCGATGGCCCGACGCCGATGGGTCGTCGAGGGCGGCGGGGCCCTCCTGGCCGTCGCGGCGTTGTTGACCCACGTCTACCTCCTGCTCGGGGTGTTGGTCGTGACCGCCGGCGGCGCCGTCGATCTGACGGCAAGCGGCCGGCGCAGCGTCGGCGATGCCGCCCGATGGTTGGCGATCGTGGCGGGTGCCGTGGTGTCGGCCGCTGTGGTGATGGGCTACTTCAGCGCCGGCGCTGCCGAGGCCCAGGGTTACGAGCTCTTCGGGATGCACCTGTTCGGCCCGGTCGTCGCCCAGCAGTCTTGGTGGTGGCCCGGCAACGAGTGGACCATCCAGGCGTCGGGGTCGTTCGAAGCGTTCAACTGGCTCGGTTTTGGCTGGCTCGGTCTCTTGTCGGTCGCGGGCGTGGCCGCGGTCGGTCGGCTTCGGGGCGCCGTCGTCGCCCGATTGGGGGACGGTGTCACGCGCCATCAGGTGCTCCTGGCGGCGCTGGCCGTCCTCACCGCCTATGCCGTGACCCCCATGGTGCGGCTCTGGGACGATGATCCCCACGACCTGCGGACACCGCTGGGTTGGGTGGTGGCCGACCGCAGCCTGCACCGCTGGATCTGGGGGGTCGGGCTGTTGGCTGTCGTTGCGCTCGGGTTGGTCCTCGCTCGCCGGGTGGGGTCTCGCTGGTGGCCAGGGCTCGGCCTGCTGGGTGCCGCGACCGTGGCCCTCGCCGGGTCGATCCTCGTCAGCGACGCCCTCATCGCGGCGATCACCGGACAGTTCCGTATCGCCGGCCGGTTGTTCTGGGTGGTCAGCTACGGGACCCTCGCCGTCGGCGGCGGTCTGCTCGGTCGCCTCGGCGGGCGGAGCGGATCGTGGTCGCGACGGCTGATGGCGGTGGCCGCGCTGGCGGTGGCCGCGATCCAAGTCGTCGACGTTCCCAACTGGCGTGAGCTGGCCGGCGCGACCCTCGACCCGACCCCCGAACGTGTCGCCCGGCTCGATGCCCTGGCCGGCCTCATCGAGGGAGCCGACGAACTCGTCGTCGAGCCCGCGTTCAACTGCGCGGACCTGCACGGTGGTCTCGATGGACTGTGGACGTTCCAAGACGTCGGCATCGTCGCCTCGTGGGATCGCACGCCGACCACGCGGGTGTATGCGGCCAGGCGGGCCGACGAACCTTGCGACCAGCCGATAGCGCCGGTCTTGGCCGAGGGCGCCGTGCTCGTGGTGGTCGCCCCCGAGGCCGTGACCGACGAGCTGTTGGTCCGCGACGACGACTGGACGTGTCGGCGAGAGGACCTGGTGCTGGCCTGTCGGGCAGGCGGCTGAAGTCGAGCCCGCGCTCGGATGGCGAAGCGGCGAAGAGCGCGCACTAGGTTGGCGTCATGACGACGAAGAAGCGCTGGACGTTCCAGTGGAAGGAGCTCTACGACGAGGTCATCACCTCGGGGCTCTGCACCGGGTGCGCCGGCTGTGTGATCTCGTGTCCTCACGATGTCATCGGCTACGAGCACAAGCCTGGCGCTTACAAGCCGTTCCACCTGGAGGAAGAACTCGGCCTGGCCAACTGCGGCCACGGCGAGAAGGGCTGCACGTCGTGCACCCGGGCCTGCCCGCGCTTTCGCGACTGGGAGACCGTCGCAGACGAGCACCTCCACGGTCGGGAGCGCGAGGCCGGCGAGATGTCGGGCATCTACAAGGACATCCTGCTGGTGCGAGCCAAGGACGACGCCGTCTACGACAAGGGTCAGGACGGCGGCCTCGTCTCGGCGATCCTGATCTGGTGCCTCGAGAACAACATCATCGACGGGGCGCTCGTCTCGATGCTCGAGGGTGGCGCCGGCGGCTGGAAGGCCAAGCCGGGTGTGGCCACCAACGCGGAGGAGGTGCTGGCCGGAGCCGGGAGTCGCTACACCTACTCGGCCAACACGATGGCCTACGACGAGGCCCGCGAGAAGGGTCTCGAGAACCTCGCCCTGGTCGGCATGAGCTGCCAGACCTCGGTGGCGCCGGTGATGTGGCATCGCAAGGCCGGCAAGGTCTCCAAGCCGATCAAGCTCAACATCGGGCTCCTCTGCTCCAAGAGCTTCGACGACGCGATGTTCGACGAGTTGTTCTGGCTGAAGTACGGCCTGGCCAAGGACGAGATCGTCAAGATGAACATCAAGGGCGTGTTCCAGGTGTGGATGCGTGATGGCAGCTACCACGAGATCAACCTCAAGGAGTGCCACGCGTGGACCCGTGAGGGGTGCAACCACTGTCCGGACTTCGCGGCCGAGCACGCCGACATCTCGACCGGCGGCATCGGCAACGAGACCGACTGGACGCTCACGATCGTGCGGACCGATCTCGGCCGAGCCGTGATCGACGCCATGATCAACGACGGCGTGATCGAGACCCGTCCCGGCGACGACGACCCGGGCGCCATCGCCCTGATGCACCGCCTGGCACAGAAGAGCCGCGAGCGCTGGCCGACCTGGGCCGACGGCGCCACCCGAGTCGGCCTCCCCGAACCGAAGGTGAAGGCCAAGGCCTGACCCGCAGCACCGGCCGGCTCGTCGGGCGGGTCGCAGGCGAGAGGTGAGGTCAGCTCGTTGGGCGGTCAGGTCGTTGGACGAGACAGCGCGGCGCGTTCGGCCACACACTCGTCGCGGACCCAGCAGCCGACCATGTGGTCGGCGACGACGCCCATCGCCTGCATCGCGGCGTAGGCGGTGGTCGGGCCGACGAATCGGAAGCCGAGCTTCTTGAGCTCCTTCGAGAGCGCTGTCGACTCGGGCGTCGAGGCCGCCACGTCGCCCATCGTCTCGGGCGCCCCCTCCGGGGGCTCGTGGTTCCAGATCACGCCGGCGAGCGTTCGGCCACCGTCGTGGAGCTCGCAGAGGGCCCGGGCGTTGTTGATCGTGGCTTCGATCTTGCCCCGGTGGCGGATGATGCGTTCGTCGCCGAGCAGCCGCTCGACGTCGGCGTCGCCGAAGCCGGCAACCGTTTCGGCGTCGAAGTCGGCGAACACCTCGCGGAACGCCGGCCGCTTCCGCAGGATCGTGATCCACGACAGCCCGGACTGGAAGCCCTCGAGGCACAGCTTTTCGAACAGGGTCCGCTCGTCGGTGGTCGGCCGACCCCATTCCAGGTCGTGATAGGGAACGTAGTCGTCGTTCGAGGCGCCCCAGGCGCAGCGGTCGTGGCCATCCAGGCCGGTCACCAGATCGGTCATGGCCGTACGGTAGTCAGCCCGGGTGACAGCGATCGCCGAACCGTCCCGCGGCCGGTCGGGGGGCCGTATTGGCAAAAACTTGACCGGTGGGTCAAGATGGCCGGCATGGATCTCGACTACCCCCAAGAAGCCGAAGCGTTCCGCGCCGACATCCGCGCGTGGCTCGAGGAGAACCTGCCCGACGGATGGCTCGACGGCACACTCGAGATGACCGACGACGAGCGCGAGGCGTTCAACACGAGCTGGACCGAGAAGCTCTTCGAGGGCGGTTGGATCTGCGCCTCGTGGCCGACCGAGTACGGGGGCAAGGGGCTCGAGACGATGGAGGCCGTGGTCCTCAACGAGGAGTTCGCGAAGGCGGGGGCCCCGATGCGCGGCGACTTCTTCGGCGACACGCTCGTGGGCCCGACGATCCTGCAGTGGGGCACCGAGGAGCAGAAGAAGCAGTTCCTCCCCGGCATCCTCCAGGGCAAGACCGCCTGGTGCCAGGGCTTCAGTGAGCCCGAGGCCGGGTCCGACCTCGCGGCTCTGAAGACCAAGGCCGAGCTCGACGGCGACGAGTGGGTCATCAACGGCCAGAAGGTGTGGACCACCCAGGCCCAGCACGCCGACTACTGCTTCGTGCTGGCCCGTACCGATCAGGACGTCTCCAAGCACGCCGGCATCTCCTACCTGCTCGTGCCGATGGATCAGCCGGGCGTCGAGGTCCGTCCGATCGAGCAGGTCGACGGCTCCGGCGAATTCAACGAGGTGTTCTTCACCGACGCCCGTTGCGCCAAGGACAACGTCGTTGGTGGGGTCAACAACGGTTGGAAGGTGGCGATGACCACCCTCGGCTTCGAGCGCGGCACCTCGGCCACCACCGGCCACCGCCGCTTCCAGATCGAGCTCGACGCGATCGTCGAGACAGCGAGGGAGAACGGGGCGATCGACGACCCGCTGATCCGTCAGCGGATCGCTGCAGCGCACACCAAGGTCCAGATCATGCGGGTCAATGGCCTGCGCTCGCTGACCGCCACCCTCAACAAGACCAAGGATCTCGGCGTGGCCGCCATCGGCGCCACCAACAAGATGAACTGGTCGGAGTACCACCGCGACGTGATGGAGCTGTGGATCGACGTCGCCGGCATGCAGTCGCAGATCCTCGACGGCGACTACGACGAGGACAGCACCAACCCGAATCGTCGCCGGGGCAAGAAGAACTACCCCGTCAACGCGATGCAGGCCTCCTACTTCTTCAGCCGCTCCGAGACGATTTGGGGCGGCACGGCCGAGATCCAGCGCAACATCGTCGGCGAGCGCGTCCTGGGCCTGCCCAAGGAGCCGAAGGCTCCCAAGGGTTGAGAGCCGAAGTCGGCGAAGGGCTGACAGATCTCCGTCCCCCGCACCGCTGTTGCAGCCGGCGGCGCGGGGGACGGGCGTGCCCTCACTGGGGGGTCGAGCGGCGCTAGCTTGTGCAGTCGATGTCCGACCCGTCGCCCACCCCGTCGGACCCCGGTGCCGCCGCACCCGGGGTCTCGCCGCGGCCCTCGACCACGAGCGGTCGTCGCCGGCCTCCCGGGCGCCCGCTGCGTCGTAGCGGCCTCGAGCGCGCGGTCCTGACCGTCGGGGCCCTTGCGACGGCGCTGTCGCTGGCCGCGGCCGGGACCGTCTACTGGTTCGACGGCAAGTTCGACAAGATCGAGACCGTCGAGATCGACGCGATCGAGGAGGCCGAGGCCGGCGAGCCGTCCAACTGGCTGCTGGTCGGGTCCGACTCGCGGGCGGGTATCGACAGCGACGATCCCAACGCCGACATCTTCCTCGGTGACGAGGTGCCGGCCGGCAAGCGGACCGACACGATCATGATCGCCCGGGTCGACCCGGAGAACCAGGTGATCGACCTGTTGTCGGTGCCACGCGACCTCTACGTGCCGATCGCCGGCACCGGCGACTCCAACCGGATCAACACGGCGTTCAACGGGGAGGACGGCGAACGGCGGCTGGTCGAGACCGTCGAGAACTACTTCGGCTTCGAGATCAATCACTACGCCGAGATCGACTTCGTCGGGTTCCAGGAGGTCGTCGATGCGTTGGGCGGGGTGCCGATCTGGTTCGACCGGCCGATGCGTGACTTCGGCTCGGGCCTCGACGTCGGGTCTGCCGGCTGTCATGTGCTCGACGGCTTCCAGGCCCTCGCCTTCGCCAGGGGCCGCAACCTCGAGTTCTTCTCCGACGGCCGCTGGCAGATCGACGGCACCGGCGACCTCGGGCGGACCACGCGGCAGCGGTACTTCATCGGCCGGGTGGCCGCCACCGCCACCGAGAACCTCGACTTCACGAGCCTGGGCACGATCAATGCCGTGCTCGACGCCGGTGGCGAGAACCTCGTGATCGACGAGAGCGTCGGGCAGGACGATCTGCTCGGGTTGGCTCGCACGTTCGCCTCGTTGGGTGAGGACCAGATCCGCGGGCACTCGCTGCCGGTCTATGACTTTCGGTCGCCCACCAACGCCGCCGTCCTCGGCCTGCAGGCCGAGGAGGCCCAACCGGTGCTGAACATCTTCCGCGGCATCGCTCCCACCGAGGAAGCCGATGCGGCCTCTGGGGCGGCGGCCACGGCGACGTATCGGGTGTTCAACGGCAGCCGGGTCGCGGGCCAGGCCAGCGAGGTCGCCGCCCTCCTCGGAGCGGCCGGGTTCGTCGTCGACGACATCGACAACGAACCCGGGGTGACCGAACGGACGACGATCCGCTACGGCACGGGGCTCGAAGGTGCCGCTGAGCGGCTCGCGAGCCACCTCGTGGCAGAGCCGGTGTTCGAACTCGACGAGTCGCTCGATCACGTGGCGCTCGTGACCGGCACCGACTTCGACGGTCTTCGCGACGAGCCACTCCCCATCGGTGCGGTTTCGCCGCCGGCGCCGGCGACGACCACCACCGTGCCCGCCGAGGCGGGCCCGATCGAGGTCGTCGAGGAAGAGGCGCCGGGCGTCGTCCCCGGCCCCAGTCCTGCGGGCACCGCCTGCGGATAGCGCCGACCTTCGGTTCGGGAACCGAACCGATCGGCCCTCGCCGTCGTCCTACTCTTCGTGCCAGGCTGGTAGAACGCGATTTGAGGAGCGAGGCGGGTGAACGGGCAACACGAGCTCGGAATCGAGGGCATCGAGGGGGCGACCGAGATCGGGCGCGGCGGCTTCGGGACCGTCTACCGCGCCAGGGAGACCGACCTCGGCCGGACCGTGGCCGTGAAGATCCTCGGTGGCCCGGTCGATGCCGACCACCGCCGGTTCGACCGCGAACGCAAGGCGATGGGGGCGCTGTCGGATCACCCCCACATCGTCACCGTGCACCGGACGGGCTTCACCGACGACGGCAAGGCGTTCCTCCTGATGGAGCATCTTGGCGGCGGCTCGGTCGCCGACCTGTTGGCGACCGGTGGACGTTTGCCGTGGGAGCGGGCCGTGTCGATCGGGGCAGAGATCGCCGACGCCCTCACCGTGGCGCACCAGAACGGGGTGCTGCACCGTGACATCAAGCCCGGCAACATCCTGCTCACCGACCAGGGGCGGGCCAAGCTCGGCGACTTCGGGATCGCCCGGCTCCACAGCGCACCGGAGACGAGGAGCGCCGTGGTGACGGCCAGCGTCGCCCACGCCCCGCCCGAGGTGCTCGCCGGCGCCCGGCCCGACGCCCGGTCCGACCTCTACTCCCTCGCCTCGACGGTCTTCGAGTGCATCTGGGGAACCCCGGCGTTCGCCGGAGTCGGTGACGAGGAATCGCTGTTGCCGATGATCAACCGCATCGCCTCGATGCCGATGCCCGATCTCGCCGGCGCCGGTGTGCCGCCGGCCGTCACCAACGTGCTGGCCCGCGCGATGGCGAAGCGGCCGGAGGACCG
>JAWSVN010000090.1:17124-56962 GCA_033851875.1 Acidimicrobiales bacterium | reverse complement strand
AGCCGCGTCGTCCAACGACGGCGGCGACCGAGTGCTGTGGTTGGTGGCAGCCGGCCTCGGACTGCTTCTGGTGCTCGGCCTCGGGACGATCGTCGCCCAGAGTCTCGGTAGCGATGGCGATGGCGATGGCGAGGCGCAGGCCCTGGTCGGTACCGAGGGCACCTCACCGGAGAACGATTCCGGCGGGACCCCGTCGACGACGACCTCCACCACGGCGTTCACGACGACCGCGCTGTCCACCACCACGTCGACGCCCGCCCTTCCCAGCACGACATCAACCACCAACCTGGCCCAGGGTCCCGACCGTTTCGTCGGCACGTCGGACGGCCGGGTGACGGCGATGGTTCCCGCGGCGTGGACGGTGAGCGAGGCCGACACGACGTCGTTCCTCGTGGAGGACCGGAGCGAGATCTCCGACCCCAACGCCTGGGCTCCCGGGGTGATCGTCCTCTACTTCTCGGCGGCCGACGGCTACGAGCCGAGTGGTATCAACGAGAACCAGCTGATGGACGATGTGCTCTCCACCACCACGTGCTCGGAGCGGGAACGCCACTTCTACGACGACGGCAGGGGCCTCACCGGCACCTATCTCATCGCCGACCACTGCGATGGGGTGAACGGTCAGTCGCTCTACCTCGTGTCGGCCGCCGACGGCGCGGAATCGTTCGTCACGGCGATCGCCATCGCCTTCCCGACCAACGACGACTCGGTGGTGTTCTCGATCCTCGACTCGCTCGAGTTCCCCTGAGCCGGCCCGGAGAGGCCAGGCCGGTCAGGCCCGAGCGGTCTCGGTCAACCAGGCCAGCACCTTGGCGGCCTGTTGGGCCGGGGTGCCGTCGTCGGGGGTGAGGCGTAGCTCGGGGGCGATCGGCGCCTCGTAGGGGTCGTCGATCCCGGTCATGCCGGTGATCTCGCCGGCTCGGGCCTTGGCGTAGAGACCCTTGGGGTCGCGGGCCTCGCACACCTCGAGCGGGGTGTCGATGAACAACTCGACGAAACGGAGGTCGGCGGCCTCGTGGAACCGTCGGGCGAGACCACGGGCCTCCCGGTACGGGCTGACGAGGGGCACGAGCGCCACCACGCCGGCATCGGCGAACAGCCGGGCCACGTGGGCGACCCGTCGCACGTTCTCGTCACGGTCGTCGGCCGAGAAGCCGAGGTCGCCGTTGAGACCCTGCCGCAGGTTGTCACCGTCGAGCAGGTAGGCCGGCCGACCGGCAGCCAGGAGCTGTCGCTCGAGCTCGACCGCGACGGTCGACTTGCCCGATCCGGAGAGCCCGGTGAGCCAGATCGTCAGACCCTCACCACCGGCCGCCGCCCAGCGATCCGAGCGCTCGACGGCGCTCGGATGCCAGACGGTGTTCTCGGTGACCGGATCGTTCACGGCGGCGCCGTCGGTCACGGGTTGATGATCATCCCGGCGGCGACGGTCACGTTGGTGTTCTCGTCGACGAGGATGAAGCTGCCGGTGAGCCGGTTGCGGCGGTACTCGTCGACGAAGAGCGGCTGCGTGGTCCGCAGCTTGACGCGACCGATCTCGTTGAGTCCGAGCTCGGTGGCGTCCTCGTCGCGGTGCAGGGTGTTGATGTCGAGGCGGTACTGCAGGTCCTTGACCATCGCCCGAGCCCACCGGGTGGTGTGCTTGATGGCGAGCTTCTGGCCTGGCAACAGCTTCGAGTGATCCGACATCCAGCAGATCATCGCGTCGATGTCCTGGGTGGAACTCGGCTGGTTGTTGGGGCGGCAGATCATGTCGCCACGCGAGATGTCGATGTCGTCGGTGAGGGTGACGGTCACCGACATCGGCGCGAACGCCTCGTCGACGGGACCATCCGCGGTGTCGATCGACTTGATCTTCGACTCGAAGCCCGAGGGGAGCACCGTCACGTCGTCACCGGGCTTGAGGATGCCGCCGGCGACAGAGCCGGCGTAGCCGCGGTAGTCGCGGTGTTCCTCGGTCTGGGGACGGACGACGTACTGCACCGGGAAGCGCACGTCGACCAGGTTGCGGTCCGACGAGATGTGCACCTCTTCGAGGTGGTGGAGCAGGGTCGGACCCTCGTACCAGCCCATGTTGGCGCTGCGGTCGACCACGTTGTCGCCGTTGAGCGCCGAGATCGGGATGAAGGTGAGATCCGGGGCGTCGAGCTTGGTGGAGAAGTCGGTGAAGTCCTGACGGATCCGCTCGAAGACCTCCTGGTCGTAGTCGACCAGGTCCATCTTGTTGATGGCCACCACGATGTGGGGGATGCGGAGCAGGGTGGCGATGAAGGTGTGGCGCCGCGACTGCTCGATCACGCCGTGGCGAGCGTCGATCAGCACGATGGTGAGGTCGGCCGTCGAGGCGCCCGTCACCATGTTGCGGGTGTACTGGATGTGGCCCGGGGTGTCACCGATGATGAACTTGCGCTTCGGGGTGGCGAAGTAGCGGTAGGCGACGTCGATCGTGATGCCCTGCTCGCGCTCGGCCCGCAGGCCGTCGGTGAGGAGGGCGAGGTCGACGGTGCCGTCGCCGCGGTTGGCGCTGGTCTCCTCGATCGACTCGAGCTGATCCTCGAAGATGCTCTTCGAGTCGTAGAGGAGGCGGCCGATGAGGGTCGACTTCCCGTCGTCGACGGAGCCGGCAGTGGCGAATCGGAGGAGTTCCATCAGACGTAGTCTCCGTTGTTGCTGCGGGCGTCGCCGCAGATCCGGGTCGAGGGGGCCAGCATCAGAAGTAGCCCTCCTTCTTTCGGTCTTCCATCGCCGCCTCGGTGCGGCGGTCGTCGGCGCGGGTGGCGCCACGCTCGGTGATGCGGGTGGTCGACACCTCGTCGATCACCTGCTGGATCGTGTCGGCGGGCGAGTCGACGGCGCCGGTACAGGTGGCGTCGCCGATGGTGCGGAAGCGAACGGTGCGCTCGGTGAGCTCCTCGCCGTCCATCCGGGTGATGTAGGGGGTGTCGGCAAGCCACATGCCGTCACGCTCGAACACCATGCGCTTGTGGGCGTAGTACACCGACGGGATCTCGATCTCCTCGTCACGGATGTAGTGCCACACGTCGAGCTCGGTCCAGTTGGAGATGGGGAACACCCGGAAGTGCTCGCCCATGCTGTGGCGGCCGTTGTAGAGGTTCCACAGTTCGGGCCGTTGGCCCTTGGGGTCCCACTGCCCGAACTCGTCGCGGAAGCTGTAGACCCGCTCCTTGGCTCGGGCTTTCTCCTCGTCGCGGCGAGCGCCGCCGAAGAGGGCGTCGAACCGGTGGTCCTCGATCGCCTTGAGCAGGGCGGCGGTCTGCAGGCCGTTGCGGGAGGCCCGGGGACCGGTCTCCTCCACAACGAGGCCCTGGTCGATCGCCTCCTGCACGGAGCCGACGATGAGTCGGACGCCGGTCTCGGCCACTCGACGATCGCGGTACTCGATCACCTCGTCGAAGTTGTGCCCGGTATCGACGTGCATGATCGGGAATGGGACCTTGGCCGGCGCGAACGCCTTGATGGCCAGGTGGAGCATCACGATGGAGTCCTTACCACCCGAGAAGAGCATCACAGGACGCTCGAACTCGGCCGCCACCTCGCGGATGATGTGGATGGCTTCGGCCTCCAGCGCCTTGGTGTCGCTGAGCTGGTAGTGCATCACCTGTTCCTCGTCGGTTCGGGTCGTTCGAAGATTACCCATCCCATCCCGCTTCATGAACGAGGTGGGCACTTCATCTCCGCCGACGATGGGTCACACGGTCCCTCGGTTCACCACCGGTCGGCTCTGGTGGGCTTCACTTTGTCGACGAGGTGCCGACACGGAACAGGGAACGCTCCTGGTCAAGGCCGGGAGCGGCCCGCCCACCCACCCCCGAACACCGACAGGAACTGGCCTCATGGTCGACGGCGACAGTGTCGTAGACGTTTCCGAATATTCTGCGGCGCTCCGGCGCTGGTGGTACCTGATCGCGGTGGCGGCCCTGGTCGGCGCCGTCGTCGGCGCCGCCACCCTCCAACTCCAGGGCGGCGACTTCGTGTCGCAGGCCAGGGTGGAGGTCCGTCCCCTCGTCATCCAGGGTGACGACCCGAACCTCGACATCAATCGGCAGGTCGACATCTCGACCGAACGGGTGATCGCCAACTCCCAGCGGGTGGCGGAGCGGGCCCTCGCCCTGCTCGACGTCGCCGGTGACCTCAGCCTGCTCGACGACCCCGAGGTCGAGCTCGCAGCGGAGGGCGTCGAAATCGACCCCGAGGTGGCGCGCTCCGTCACCGAGGACGTCGAGGTGACGATCCCGAACGACACGCAGATCCTCGTGTTCACCGCCTCGGCCGACTCGCCGAGCGAAGCGCAGAGCCTGGCCCAGTCGATGGCGCACGCCTACCTCGATTTCCGTCAGGACGAAGGGCTCGCCTCGACCGAGGCGGCGCGGAGCCAGCTGCTCGACCGTGAGGCGGCCCTCTTGGCCGAGCTCGAGGAGCTCTCAGCAGCGTCAGCGTCGGCCGCGACCGAGGCCGAGCGGCAGGCACTGAGCTATCAGGACATCTCCAAGCGCGAGGAGCTCGCCGGCATCGGCACCCGGCTCGCCAACGTCAGCGCGATCAGCGTCAACGTCGGCGAGGTCCTCGACGATGCCGACCTCCCCTCGGCTCGGAACGGGCTGCCGACCCCGGTCGGTCCGATCGGTGGCCTGCTGCTCGGGGCGTTCGCCGGCCTCGCCGCCGCCTTCCTCCTCGACCGTGCCGACGACCGCTTCCGCAACACGGCCAGCGAGCTGTCGTCGATGGGGTTGCGCCCGCTCGGCACGGTGCCGCTGCGTGGCGGCTGGTCGTCGCTCGGACCGGGTGCCACCCTCGTCGAGTCGCACGGCGACGCCGGCGAGGCCTACCGACGGGTGCAGGGCTCGCTGCTGTTCGCCCTCGACGAGAGCGACAAGTCGATGGTGCTGGTCGCCGGGACCAACAACCCGCAGACCGCCACCGCCGTCGCCGCCAACCTGGCCGCCGCTGCGGCCCGCGCCGGTCGGCGCACCCTCATCATCGGCGCCGACCTCCGCCACCCCCGCCTCCACTCCCGCTTCGGGCTCGAGAATGACCAGGGCCTCAGCGATGTGCTCTCCGGTTCCTGTTCGTTCACCGCCGCCCTGCAATCGCTGCCGGAGCTGCCCAACCTCAGCGTCTTGTCGGCCGGCACCCCGGTGGAGCAGCCGGCCCGCGTGCTTCAGAGCGTCGGACTCGGCCGCCTCGTGGCTCATGTGCGCGACGCCTACGATCTCGTCGTGTTCGAAGCTCCTCCAGTGCTCCAGGTGGCGGACTCGGTCGACCTGGCCCGCCTCAGCGAAGGCGCGCTGCTCGTCGTCGAGCCCGATCGCTCGGACCGCAGCGACGTGGCCGATGCCGTCGAGCAGCTGCGCCGGGTCGGCGCCGAGCTCGTCGGGACGGTCGTGGTGGAATCCACGCCGGAGGAATGACCCTCGCCTTCGAACCCGGGGTGCACGCACCGCCGACGCGGCCTCCGGTCGTGCGGGCCGAAGCCCAGCGACCCCTGCCGGCGTGGCCGCTGGTCGGGCTGATCGCCCTGCATCCCCTCTGGTTCATCCTCGGGCTCAGCGGCTTCTCGTGGGTGGCGTTCAGCCTGCCCATGGCGGCAGCTCTGGTCCGTCGCCGTGACCTGCTCCTGCCCCGTGGCAGCCTCTATTGGCTGCTGTTCCTGATCGCCGTGGTCGGATCGTTCTTCAGCATCGACTCCGGCGGTCGCATGATGGGTTGGGCGTTGCGCTTCGGCTACTACCTGGCCGCCACGATCGTCTTCCTCTACGTCCTCAACGGCCGCAAGGGGCTTCCCACCACCACGATCGTCCGGAGCTTCATCTGGCTGTGGCTGGCGACGGTGGCCGGCGGCTACCTGGCGTTCGTGCTCGGCGACCTGTCGTTCCGATCGCCCGTCGCCTACCTGATGCCGGGGAGCCTGCTCGACAACGACCTGATCGGCACGATGGTCACCCCCAGCTTCGCCGACCTCCAGGACATCATCGGCGTGCCGGTGCCGCGCCCGAAGGCGCCGTTCCCCTACACCAACTCGTGGGGGTCGATGCTGGCCCTGCTCACCCCGTTCGCTCTGATCGGGCTCAACGATCGCTCGGTCGGAGTTTCTCCCCGTCTCCTACGGTTCGGCCTCGCCGCCTCGGTGCTGCCGGCGGTGATCTCCCTCAACCGCGGACTGTGGCTCAGCCTCGGGATCGGGCTCCTCTACGGCGCGGTACGGCTCGGCCTCGCCGGGGGCTCCAAGGCCCTGCGCAACCTCCTGATCGTGCTCGTCGCGGGCGCGGTGATCTTCACCGTCACCCCGCTGGGCGGCATCGTCGAGACCCGGGTCGAGACCGGTCACTCCAACAACGACCGCCTCGAACTGATCACCGACGCGATCAGCGGCACGATGGAGCGCCCCATCTTCGGGTGGGGTGGGCCTCGACCGAACGATCGCAACCTGCCCTCGGTCGGCACCCACGGCCAGGCCTGGTTCGTGATGTTCTCCTACGGGTTCGTCGGCTTCGTCGGCTACCTCGGGTTCCTGTTGTCACAGGCGTGGCGCACCCGATCCCAACCCTCGGCCGCCGGGCTCTGGGCCCACACGGTGATCATCATCGGCCTGGCCCAGATGCCGTACTACCTGCAGGTGCCACAGCAGATGTTCACGATCCTGGTCGCGGCCGCCCTCGCCATCCGACTCCGTCACCCGGGCCAGGCCCGGCTGGCCGACCGCTGACTCCGGGCGGGACGGGAACGACGATGGCGGCACGGTGGCGACCTCGGCGGCGCGGCGAGCGCGCCTTGTCGGCGGCCCTCGTCGGCGCGCTGATGGCCGGCTGCACCGGGACGAGCGCCGGCGGACTCGATCCAGCCGAGCCACCGGTCACCGAGACGCCGACCACCCGAGCATCCGAGACGCCGACGACCGGCTCGACGCTCCCGCCGGTGCCCGAGCGCCTGCCGCCCTGGGTGGGCGCGACCGTGCCCGGCGGTGACGCGAGCGAGATCCACGCCTGGGAGGAGGAGATCGGTCACCGCTTCGACCTCGTGCGCCGCTTCGCCCGCTGGGACGATGTCGTGGCCCAGAGCGACCTCGTCGACCTCCTCGAGTCCGGTCACCGCATCCACCTGTCGATCCGACCGGTGACCCAGTCGGGGACCGTGATCCCATGGCGTGTGCTGGCCGATTCCCAACCCGGCGACCCTCGCTTCGGGCAGCTCCAGGCATGGGTCGACCTGGTGATCGACCTCGGGCCGGAGGTGATGGTGACCATCAACCACGAGCCCGAGACCCGTGAGTCGGCGGCGAACGGTACCGCCGCCGACTACGTCGCCCTGTGGCGCCGTTTCGCCGAGCTCGTCCGCGAACGTGGCGGCGACGATCAGGTCCTGGTCTGGACGATGACCGGAGGGGCGTTCGACGACGGCCGGGCCGACGAGTGGTATCCCGGCGACGACGTGGTCGACGTGGTCGGCGCCGACCTCTACAACTGGTGGACGTGCCAGGGCACCGACCGGCCGTGGCGCCCGATGAGCGAGCTGGTGGCGGCGCCGCTGGCGTTCGCCGACGCCCACGACAAGCCGCTGGCGATCCCCGAGTTCGCCTCGGCGGACGACCCTGCCGACCCGAGCCGGCGAGCGGACTGGATGGCGGACGCGGCCGACACGCTCCTCGGCGCCGAGGTGGCCGAACGGCTGCTCTTCGTCGCATGGTTCGACGTCACCGCTCCCGGCGGGACCTGGCCCGACTGCGTCTGGGACCACGACCTCACCCCGGAGTCGACCCGAGCGTTCGGCGAGCTGGTCACGGCCTTCGTCGAGCACTGAGCCCGGTCCGGGGCGATCGAGGCCTCGTCTAGCGCTGGAGGAGCGCGGCGACGCCGAAGGCGTCGCGAAATCGCCACACCCAGCCGCCGAGAACGACGACCGCGACGACGCCGGCGAGGATCACGCCGACGAGGGTGTCGGGCACGAGCAGGCCGATCGGCACGGTGGCGATGACGGCGCCGAGGGCGGCCAGCCCGGCCGCTCGGCTCGGCGCTCGGAGTGGTTGGCTGGCCCGGGCCGGGCCGCCCGGCCTGGTCTCGACGTCGACGAACCAGGTGGCCAGTGCGTTCTGGACCACGATCGATGCCGCCCACGCGATGGCGGCTCCCCACAGCCCGAAGCGCGGCGCGAGCAGCATCAGCAGGGCCAGGTCGGTGACGATCGCTGCCGCGATTCCCCAGAGCGCCCGGTCGCTGCGCCCCAGCATCAGCAGGGTGAGCTCGATCGGTCCGGCGGCGGCGCTGACGAGCATGCCGATCGCCAACACGCCGAGGATGGCGGCGTCGTCGACGTAGTCCGGGCTGAGGATCCGAGCGAGGGGGGCCGGCCGCACCGCGAGCAACAGGAAGTAGGGCCACACGACCAGCACGAGCCAGGTCGTCGCCTGCTGGAGCAGGCGGTGGGCGTCGGGCCAACGCTCGGCGGCGATCGCCTGGCGGAGACGGGGCGACACGGCCTGGGCCACCGAGTAGATCAGGAACGACCCGGCGGTGACGAAGCGGGACAGCGCGCCATAGACACCGGCAGCACCACCGCCGACGAAGGCCGAGACGAGCACCACGTCGATGCGTTCGAGCGCGATCTGCAGAGCGGTGGAAACGGCCCGCGGGCGGGTGTAGGCCCAGAAGGTACTGGCGTCGAGGGCGGCGGGGTCGTCGATCGGTCGGCGGGTGAACGTTCCGAACGATGCCGCCCATCCGATACAGGCCGCGGCGGCCACGACGACCGGTGCGGCCCAGGCGGCGGCGACCAGGGCCGGCGACGGATCGTCGCGCCACACGAACACGGCGCCGAGCAGCACGATCTGGCCGCCGGGTCGGAGCACCTGGGTGGTGGCCACGGTCGGAGTCTGCGAGCCGAGGGCGCGGGTGACGGCGGCGAAGAGCAGGTTGAGGGCGAACGGCGCGATGGCGACCGCCATCACCCGCAACATCACCGCCAGGTCATCGGCCGCGCCGTCGCTGTCGGTCACGGCGTCGGCCACCGGCCCGGCCAGGGCCAGCACGCCGATGGTCGCGGCCGCCGCCGCGGCCAGCACCGGCGGCAGCGCGATGGCGACCACCCGACGGGCGCCGCCTGCCCCCTCGGCGGTGGGCATGGCGTAGACGACCCCGGTCATCGACCCGAGGCTGGAGGTGTTGGCCAGGATCGTCGTGACGGCGGTGGCGACGAAGAACACGCCGGCGGCGGCGGCTCCCTCGGTCGACACCAGCCACGCCATCGCGAAATTGGCGATCGTGGTCACGACGGCGCCGACGAGGGCGAGACCCGACGCGGTGCTCGATCGTTGCGAGCCGGCCGCCTGGGCGGTCACCGGTCGAGCACGGCGCCGCTGCGCAGGCGGCGCCGGACCGGCTCGCCGAGATCACCCATCCCTCGGGGGAGGTCACCGCCGGCCTGGAGGAGCGTCTCGCGGGCGAGGAGTTCGAGCAGGTAGAGATCGACGACGGCCTCGGGTGGCGCGAGTTGCGCCGCCGGCGCGAGCAGCGCCTCGGCATCCGCGTCGACCGAGACCAGGGCCGGCCGAGTGGCGTCGCTGCCGCCTCGTCGGGTGGTCTCGAAGTGGACGTGGAGGAGGTCGAAGCCGACGGGCCGCCCCTCCGCGGCGAATTCCCAGTCCCACACCAGCGCCCGGTCCCGGCCGGTCAGCGTGTTCCACGGGGTGAGGTCGCCGTGCCAGAGCCCGACGGTCACCACGACGTCGCGGTGTCGCTCGACCAGGGTCTCGACCAGGGCGTCGTCGCATCCCTGTCCGACACGTCGAGCGGTCTCGGCGAATCGTTCGGTCGTCAGACCGCGGCAGCCGGCCAGCTGGAGGACCCAGTCGCTCGGAAGACGTCGGGGCCGAACGGTCGCGCCGGCGGCGATCCGGGACGGGTCGAGCGCTGTGGTGACGGCGACGGCCAGCGGTTCCCCGTCGGCCGTCTCGAGGTCGTCGATCTCGAGGAGCACCGACGGGGCCACGATCGCCGCCGGCACGTGCGCCTCGATCCGGCGGAGGATCGCGGCCTCCCGGGTCACCAGCTCACGAGTCAGCGGGCTCCAGCCGACCTTGGCGAAGCCGACGATCTCGCCGTCCGGCCGCAGCAGCTGGAGGACCGGTTTGCGATTGCGCCGTCGAGGGCCCAGGGTGATCGCCGGCACGAGTTCTGCCTCACCGAGACGCCGAGCCAGCTCGTCGACCAGGGCGAACGGCAGGAGGTCGCGGGTCTCGCCGCCGGCCATGGCGAGACCACCGACGCGGGCCCCGGCCCGTCCGACGCGGCCCTCGACCCGTTGCCGCAACGAGCGGGCGTCGTGGCGTCGCAGCAACGAGGCGGCCGTGACCGCCCGCGGTGCCAGGGGGAGGAGCAGCTCCGGGTCGGTGGCGTCCGGGCGGAGCAGGAAGGGACGGGGCTTCCCGTCGGTGGCGGCACCGAGGACGCGGCCGAGCCACGCGAGTGCCGACCCTTGGGAATTCCTCTCCACCTGGTGCGCTCCAACTCAAGCTTGGCTTCGAACTGCCGATTCTTGCCCACAATGAGCCCCAACGCGCCGATCCCCTCACCCCTGACGCGTCTCTCGTCCCCGCCGAGCGGCGGTGCTGCGGTCCGTCGCCGCGTGGTCGCGATCGTGGCGACCCTGGCGCTGGCGTGGGCCGGGGCGTGCACCGGCGACAGCGACGAGGCGATCGACGACACCAGCGTCACGACCGGTACCGGCTCCGACGACGCGACCGACGGCGACACGACGACCACCACCGGCGACGACGCGACCGACCCCGACCCGTCGACCGATGTCGCCGCCGAGTCCGACGGGGACGAGGTCGACGGGGACGAGCCCGATGACGACGAACCGATGGCGACGACCACCACCGAGCCCGAGGCCACGACGACGACCCCGAAGCCGACCGTCCAGCCTCAGGACTCGGCCCTGGCGTGCGCCCAGGTCGAGATCGGCTACCTTCGGCTGCTGAACGACGGCACCGGCGACGACGAGTTGCGCACGGGTGCGCAACTCGCCCAGGCGACCGGGAAGGCGACCTACGAAGATCTCGGCGATGCGCTCGCGGCAGCGATCGGGAGCGACGACGCCGCAGATGCGGCCGATGCCCTGCTGACGCAGTGCGAGGCCGACGGTTACGAACGACTGGCATGAGATGACCGACATCGAAGAACCCGGGCGGCACCAGGTTCCTCGAACCACCGACGACGCAGCTCCCTCCGATGGGGATGAGCAGCGCCGTCGTGTCCTCTTCGTCTGTTCGGCGGGCGGACATCTCTCCCAGCTCGTGCAGCTGCGACCGTGGTGGGAGTTCCACGAACGGCGATGGGTGACGTTCGATCTCCCGGATGCGCGATCGAAGCTCGAGGGCGAGACCCTGGTACCGGCCCATCACCCGACCACCCGCAACCTGGTCAACATGGCGCGCAATTTCCGACTGGCGCGAACCGTGATCGACCGGTGGCAGCCCGACGTCGTGATCTCGAACGGCGCCGGCGCGGCGGTGCCGTTCTTCGTCGCCGCTCGCCGCCGAGGGGTCCCCACCGTCTACCTCGAGGTCTATGACCGGATCGACTCCCGGACGCTGACCGGCCGGCTCGTGCGGCCGATCACCGATCGCTTCTGCGTCCAATGGCCCGAACAGCAGACCCTCTACCGCAACAGCGAACTCACCGGGTTGGTCTACTGATGCCGGCCCCCGTCGTGCGGTCAGTCGATCCGTCCGCCCCCAACGGCCAGGCCCGTGTCGTGGTGTCGGTCGGCACGGACCATCACCGATTCGACCGTCTGATCCGCTGGGTCGACGACTACCTCAGCTCACGTGACAACGTCGAGTTCGTCGTGCAGCGCGGCACCTCCCAGGAGGCGCGCCGGGTCGACAGCGAGGAGCTGATCCCCCACACCGAGCTCCTCGACCTGTTCTCCTCGGCCACCGCCGTGGTCTGCCACGGCGGCCCCGCCACCGTGATGGACGCTCGTCGCAGCGGCCGCCGGCCGATCGTCGTGCCGCGCGACCCGGAACGGGACGAACACGTCGACGGTCACCAGCTTCGGTTCGCCCGACACCTCGAGGCCGAGGGCATCGCGATCGTGGTCACCGACGAGGCGGCGTTCTTCGCCGCCCTCGATGGGGCCATCGCCGACCCGGCGAGTGTGGTGCACGCCGAGACCGTGCCCGACGTGCCGGCCGGCGTGGTGAAGTTCGGCGCCACCGTCGACGCCCTGCTGGGCGTCACCACCCCGATCTCGGAGCCGACATGACGACGACTGCCCCCGGCACCACGACCCCGGTGTCGGTCGTGGTCGCCACGATGGACCGTCCGGTCCTGTTGCGTCGGGCCCTCGACGCCGTGCTGTCCCAGAACCATCCGGGGCCGATCGAGGTGGTGGTCGTCTATGACCATCGCGATCCCGACCACGGTCTTGCCGACCTTCCGGCGGCCGCCCCGGACAACCGGACGGTTCGCGTGATCGAGAACCAACGGGCACAAGGGCTCGCCGGTGCTCGCAACCACGGGGTGAGCCTCGCCTCTCACGACTGGATCGCGTTCTGCGACGACGACGACGAATGGCTGCCTGGCAAGCTGTCGGCCCAGCTGTCGGCGGTCGCCTCCCACGGCAACGCCCGCGTCGCCACCACCGGCATCTTCATCCACTACGAGGGTGAGGACATCGAGCGTCTCCCCGACCCGGCCAAGCTCACGTTCGAGGGTTTCCTCGACGATCGCATGACCGACGTCCACCCGTCCGCCACCCTGGTCGCCCGCTCCTTGATCGACGAGATCGGTGAGGTCGACGAGAAGATCCCCGGTGGCTACGGCGAGGACTACGACTGGCTGCTCAGGGCCGCGCGGGCGTCGTCGTTCGCGGTCGCCCTGGAACCGTTGGTGCGGGTCCACTGGCATGGTGGCTCGTTCTTCTTCGAGCGGTGGAAGACGATCGACGAGGCGCTCGAGTACCTGGTCGACAAGTACCCCGAGTTCCGGCAGCGGCCGCGCGGCCTGGCCCGGATCCGGGGGCAGCAGGCGGTGGCGCAGGCGGCGATGAAGCAGCGTCGACGGGCCCTGTCCACCTGCGCCGAGATCGTGCGGCTCCATCCGACGGAGAAGCGGACGCCGGTCGCCCTGCTGGTCGCCCTCGGCGTTCCCGCCGGCTTCGTGCTGAAGACGGCGCATCGGCTCGGCAAGGGCATCTGACGGTCGTCGGTCAGCCGAGCCGGCGCAGGATCGGTTCCCGAAACGCCTCGAACCACACCGTGTAGCCGGCCTCGTTGGGGTGGAAGCGATCGCCCGCGGCGAGACCCCGCCAGCGTTGCAGTGCGGATCCGACATCGGCCAGCTCGAGCCCCGCCGCGCCGGCCTCGGCCCGGAGCCGCCGGTTGACGACTCGGCCCGAGAGGCTGCCGGCCTCGGGCAGGGTCGCGAGGACCGCGCCGCCGGGCAGCATCGGCGCGAGCGCCGCAAGATCCCGGGCCACCCGGTTGGGCAGTGCGCCGCGGAGCAGATCGTTGCTGCCGACGGTGCAGACGACGAGGGGTGGGGCCGCCAGGTCGGGGGCGATGGCGGCGTAGGCGGGGAGTTGTCGTTCGACGACATCGCGCACCCGCGCCCCGGAACGCGAGAGGTTGAGCACGCCCGGCTTCACGCCGGTCGTCTCGCCGACCAGCGCTGCCAGCCGGGCGACGTAGCCGTCGGCCGGGTCCTCGGCGCCGATCCCCTGGCTGAGGGAATCGCCGAACGCGACGAGCAACCGCTCGTGGGTGAAGACCGCCTCGGCGGTCGTCGCCCAGTGGGCGGCGTGACCGCGGATCTGGGCGTCGGTCGCCCGGAGCCCGGCGCTGAGCGGCCCGAGCCAGCGGACGAGCCGGCCCGGCTTCGGCGGGGCCATCGCAGCGGCGAGGCGAGAATCGAGCACCGAGGCAGACAACCGCCGCGCCCTCAGCAGGGCGTGGGCGACTCCGGACCGTTCGTCGCGGCCTGGATCATCCAGGTGCCGCCGTCGCGCAGCATCGTGTAGGTCAGGTCCCAGACGGTGCATGTCTGGCCATCGGGGCCGAAGTCGGCCCCCTGGAACGAGGTGAACACCACCCACGCTTCGGCCGTGGTCTGTTCCACGTCGAGCCAGAAGGCTCGATAGACGACCAGGTCGTGGATCGTCGAGGTCGAATTGCCCTCGATGAAGTCGTCCCGGGTGATGCGGCTCTGCAGGATCGGTCCTGCGTAGCGGTCGTAGGCCGCGCCTTCGTCGCCCTGCGACACCATCGTCGCGTAGTCGTCGAACATCGCCGGCAACTCTGCGAGGACCGGGTCCTGCTGGTAGTCGAATTCGACGGTGGTCGTAGCCGTCGTCGCGACGGTCGCCTCGGTGACGGTCGTTTCCGCGACCGTCGTCGTCGCTGTTCCCGGCGCCGTCGTTTCGCTGCTGGCGCCACACGCCGTGACCGCCCCGATCGATGCTGCAAGCAGCGCAGCGAACCGGATCGTCCCGGAGCGCCACGGGTCCCGTCGTTGGTGAATCCGCACGATGGTCATGTTGGCACGGCGACTCGGCGGGTCGTGGGACGCCCCGTCATACCGGGGCCAGGTGACGGTCGCCGATCGAGAAGTCGATCGAGGGGGCGTCGGTCACCCAGGCTTGACGGCGGCGCACCGCAGCGGGCTCGGGCCCCAACACCACCCGGGCGTCGCCGAGCGCCACCAACGCGGTCCCGAGCGTGCGAGCCGCCTGCTGGCCGTGGGCATGGAGCACGTCGACCAGGTCCTGGTCGGTCGCGGCAAGCGGGGAACGCGTGGCGGCGAAGTCGAGGAGGTCGTTGAGGAGCGGGGTGGTCCGACGCGTCGCCGGCGGCGGAGGTCCGGACTCCGACAGCAGGGCCTCGACCTCGGCCGTCGTCGGTGGGGCGGGCCCGACGGCGAGGAGGGCGAGGCGCACGGGGTCGGGACGCGATCCCAGTCCCCATCCCCGGTGCTCGAACTCGATGACGCCCTGGGTCCCGAGGTCGGCCGCGTTGTAGACCCGCAGCATCGTGTGGCGGGCGTGGCGGGGTCCGAGTCGCCGGATCTCGCTCGACCCGTAGCCGGCCCACACCGCCTGCAGGGGAGGCCCGATATCGGGGCCCTCCTCCCGGAGCAGGCGGCTTCGGAAGTGGCGACAGAGGTCGCGCAGGTTCTTCGTCTCGGGATCGTCGGGAACGGGGCCGAGCTCGTCGATCAGACTGAACTGGGCGTCGAGCCGTTCGGGAGAGATCGACGCGGGGACGGCGGCCCGAGGCCAGCCTGTTTCCACCGGCGCGGCGTCGCGGAGCTGACGTTGGTGGTGGGCCACGAGCGCGACCGTGAACGTGGAGAACCAGCGCCGACTCGGCGTGACGCGACGAACGCCGAGTCGTCGGCCGTCGTCGCTGAGGAGGGTTTCGAGGTGATCCATGGTCCCGTCCGTGGGAGGTGCTGGAGATGGGGTGGTCGCCGACCGTGTGGGCCGGCGGCCAGGTCGAGCGGGGAGCCATCCTGGCGTCGCTCGTTGCAGCGTTGGTGTGCGTCTGGGTGTGGTTGCTGGGTTGGTTGTCGGCGCGACCGGGTGGGGCGACCGGTTAGCGGTCGCGGTCGTCGATCTCGGAGCGGTTGCGGCCGCCTTCCTTGGCCTCGTAGAGGCAGCGGTCGGCCCGCTCGAGCAGTTTCTGGTTGCCGATGTCGGAGGGGTCCGGGTTGCGGACGGCGGCGCCGCCCACGCTGACCGTCACCGACAGCAGGCCCTTGCCGGTCTCGACCGACAGCTCCTCGACCGTGCGTCGCATCCGTTCGGCGGCGAGCTGCATCTCGTGGATCTCGGTGCGCGGCATCAGCAGACAGAACTCCTCGCCGCCGTAGCGGGCGACGTACTCACCCCGCCGGCTGGCGTCCTGCACGGCGGCGCCGACGGCCCGGAGGATCTCGTCGCCGACGAGGTGTCCGTAGGTGTCGTTGACCGCCTTGAAGTGGTCGATGTCGAAGATCAGGAGGCCGAGCAGGTCGGTGTTGGGGGCGACCATCCGGCGTCGCATCTCGTCGTCGATCAGCTGATCGAGGGCGCCGCGGTTGAGGAGGCCGGTGAGGGCGTCGATTCGGGAGCGAACCTCGAGCTCTTCGGCCCGCTCCTTGAGCTGGTTCTGGGCCTGCTCGTTGTGCTGCTGGGCACGCATCGTGTCGACCGACAGCTCGTTCATGCGTCGGGTCGCTTCGGCCAGGAGCTCGGCGTGGCCGGCCCCCGGCGGGATTTCGAAGGTGAGCATCCGAGCGGTCTCGGTGATCTCGACCTCGGTCTCGATCAGGACCTCGCGGCATGCTTCCTCGTCGAGGTCGCAGAACCGCTCGGCCAGGTCGAACAGTTCACGGGTGGCGTCGGGGTCGGCGGAGATCAAGACGTCCTCGGCCAGCAGACCGATCCGCAGACAGGCCTCGAGGGTGCCGGCGTCGTCGGCCATCGCGTGGTGGCGACGACGGATGGCCTCGCCCAGTCGGTCGGGCAGTCCCCATGAGTCGATCAGCTCGGCGGCCAGGTCGTCGAAGTGGAACCCGAAGTGCTGCTCCTGGCCGGCGAGGGGCACCCACTGGCGCTCCTCGTCGACGTGACGGAGGTAGAGGTCGGGCTGGGTCGTGGCCACCACGATCGTGCCGAGATGGCCGAGCAGGGCAGCGAGAAACGAATCGTCGGCGTCGGCGGCCGCGTTGGGGGTGGCGAACCGTCGCGCCACGGCGGCGGAGATCACCGACCGGTGACGGGCAGCCGAGCTCGCGTTGGTCATGTCGCCGCTCGGCAGCAGGCTCTGCAGCGAAGCGCCGAGGGCGAGAAGGCGGATCGAGCGCATGCCGACCACGGCCAGTGCCCGGCCGACGGAGTTGATTTCGTGGAGAGGGCTGAACAGCCCCGAGTTGGCCATCTGGACGAAGCGGGCCGCCATCGCCGCGTCCTGTTCCACCAGCTTCGCCAGATCGGGGATCGCGGCGTCGGGGTCATCCGACTTGCGGATGATCTCGAGCACGATGCCCGGAGGCGTCGGCAGGCTCTCTGGATCGACGAGATAGGCGTCGAGGGCCCCGTCGCGCACCTCGCCGGGGTGCGCCAGATCGGTCGTCATTTCGGTCCTTCTAACTGGTGCTCGTCCCTTGCACCGTCTGGGTCGGGGCCTGGCGGGCCCCTCGTGTGGTATCGCCCGCTCGCACGGTCCCGGCGGGAGCGCTCGCTGGCGCTCCACCGAGGCGATCGTGCGAACCGTCGGCCGCCGCTGCCGCCCGAAGCTCGTCGGGGGTGACCCCGTCGTGCATGCCGCCCGTGGCGAGGTCGTCGACCCGACCTCGGGTGTCGCCGCCGGCCGCCTTGATCAGCACGGCACCGAAGATCGATGCCGCCACCGAGGCCAGCAGGATGGCGATCTTGGCGTGGCCGACGATGGTGGCATCGTCGAAAGCCAGGCCGGAGATGAAGATCGAGACGGTGAAGCCGATGCCGGCGAGGCCGGACATGCCCAGGACGTGCATCCAGCCGATGCCGTCGGGCAGCTTGGCCACGCCCGACTTCACGGCGAGGAAGGCGGCGGCGGTGATGCCGAGCGGCTTGCCGACGACCAGGCCGACGAAGGTGGCCCAGAAGACCGACGAACCGACCGCGTCGGCGACGTCGGAGGGTGCCACGCTCACGCCTGCGTTGGCGGCGGCGAAGAGGGGCACGATCATCAAGGCCGTCCACGGATGGAGGGTGTGGATCAGGCGGTCGGTGACGGCGATCGACTCACGGGTCTCGAAGATGATCTCCTTGAGCTCGTCGAACGTCGACTCCGGGTTGGCCTTCACGAGGGTCGTCTCGGGGGAGTGGGGCGAGGCCGGCGCGAGCAGGCCGCAGGCCACGCCGGCGAGGGTGGCGTGCACACCGGACTCGAACGTCCAGTACCAGACGGCGGCGCCGACGATCACGTAGATCGGCATCCACCACACCTTCAGCTGCTTGAGGACGACCATCGTGGCGAGGCCGACACCGGCGAGGCCGAGGGAGGTCGTGTCGATCGAGTCGGAGTAGAAGACGGCGATCACGAGGATCGCTCCGAGGTCATCGACGATGGCCAGGGTGAGCAGGAGGATCTTGAGCTTGCTGGGGACCTTGTTGCCGAGGAGGGTCAGGATGCCGACGGCGAACGCGATGTCGGTCGCCATCGGGACGCCCCAGCCGTTGGCGGCATCGCCGCCGCCGGCGAGGGCGACGTAGATCAGGGCCGGGATGGCCATGCCACCGATGGCGGCGGCGATCGGCAGCGCTGCCTTCCTCGGTTGGCGGAGGTCGCCGTGGACCATCTCCCGCTTGATCTCGAGACCGGCGACGAGGAAGAAGATCGTCATCAACGCGTCGTTGATCCAGTGGGTCAGCGTCTCGTCGAGATGGATCGGTCCGATCTCGACCAGGAGGTGCTGGTGCCAGAACTCGTCAACGGAGTGACCGAGCGAGGAGGTGGCGAGCGCCACCGCGATGGTGGCGCCGATGATCAGGGCGATCCCCGAGATCGTCTCGAGGTGGATCAGCCGCTGCATCGGCCGCTTGATCGTGTCGAGGGCGGTCGGCGGTCGGGGATGGAGGGGTTCGCGATGGTGGGCGCTCATTGGGTGGTCAACCTCAGTGACGGGGGTCGTGACGGCTCGGGAGAGAGGAGCGAGTCGACCAACCGCGACAGATCGGCGGCGAGCTCACGCACGGGCTGGGCCGTGTCGAGAAAGGGCGCCGGGGCCGAGGCCCCCGCGCCGATGCCGGTCGCTGCCGAGGCAGCGCCGGGGGGACCGGTGAACACAACCTGGGTGGGGCAGCGGCTCGAGGCCAGTGCTCCTGCCAGGATCGAACCATTCGCTCCGTCGGTGTCGTGACTGATCAACACCAGGTCGGCCCACCCCTCGGTGGTCGCCCGCAACGCCTCCTCGACCTTCGCGCCGGATCCGATCAACAGCAGGTTCGGCTGCCCGTCGACGACGGTGTGCCAGGCCAGCTGCATCATCTCGCTCGGGTCGATGACGAACACCGAGAACGGGTCGTCTCGCCGGGCGGAGGCATCGGTGGCGCGAGGTGGGGTGAGGAACACGTGCGTCGCTCGAGGGGTCGGGTCCCGAGATCGGGACGAGGAGTGGTTCCGATCCAGCCTCGGAACGACCCCGGCCTCCATGAGGCCGGGGTCGTCGAGGGCGGCTGTGATGCAGGTGCCAGGATCAGCGCTTGAGGTTCACGATCTCCTGGAGGAGTTCGTCGGAGGTGGTGACCACTCGGGAGTTGGCCTGGAACCCTCGTTGGGAGCGGATCAGCGTGGTGAACTCCTCGGCCAGGTCGACGTTCGACATCTCGAGGGTGCCCGGCGCCATCAGGCCGCGGCCGCCGGTGCCCACCACACCCACCTGGGCCAGACCGGAGTTGGTCGACGACCGCCAGTTGGAGCCCGACACTCGCTCGAGGCCGTCGGGGTTGTTGAAGGTGGCCAGCGCCATCTGGGCGATCGGCTGCACCAGCCCGTTGGTGTAGACGCCGACGATCACGCCGTCGCGCCCCACCGACACCGACTGCAGGGTGCCGGTGGCCGAGCCGTCCTGGTAGATCGCGGTGATCGACGGCGACCCGCCGAACTGGGTGACACGGCGGTCCTGGTCGCCGCCGAGGGTGATCTCGACGTCGCCGACGTCGGGGATCTGGCCGGCGGCGATGTTGATCGAGAGGTCGGCCGGGTTCACGATCTCGCCGTTGGCGTCGAAGGTGAGCACGTTGTCGGTGAGGGTGATCGGGGTCTCGGCGGGGCCGTGGGTGGCGGTGACGGTCCACTCGTCGACGGCGGTCTTGACGAACTCGACGTCGAGGGCGATGGCGTTGCCCTGGGAGTCGAAGACGTTGAGGCCGGCGAACTGGAGGGCGCCGACGGCGGCGTCGCCGGGCAGGTTGCCGCCGAAGTTGATCTCGGAGGTCTGCACCGGGTTGATGTTCTCGCCGGTCCAGATGCGGATCTCGGTCGCGGTTGCGGCGGTGTTGATGTCGCCCCGGTCGTCGGCTTTCCAGCCCTGGACGAGGCCGCCGTCGCTGGTGACGAGTCGGCCGTCGGCCTCGATGAAGAACGAACCGGCGCGGGTGTAGAGCTGCTCGCCGGCCTGGTTGACGACGAAGAAGCCGTCGCCCTCGATGGCCATGTCGAGGTCGCGCCCGGTGACCTGGAGGAAGCCCTGGCTCATGTTCTGGGCGATGGCGGTTACGGCCACGCCGAGGCCGACCTGGGCCGGGTTGGTGCCGCCGATCTGTTCGGTCGGGGCGCCGGCACCGTTGAGCGTCTGACTGAGCACGTCCTGGAACAGGGCATTGCTCTTCTTGTAACCGTGGGTATTGACGTTCGCGATGTTGTTGCCGACGACGTCCATCATCGTCTGGTGGCTACTCAGGCCGGATACGGCCGCGTACATCGAGCGGATCATGCAGGGATCTCCGATTCGGAATCGTTGGGAGTTGACGAGGTCTCGGTGGGAACCGTGGTGCTCTGTTCGGTCGACGGCGATGCCTCGGGGTCGTCGTCGGGAGCGTCCGTGCTCGATGTGGTGGTGGGTGTTGTCGTGGCGGGCTCGCCGTCCGTGGCGGGCTGGACGGTGCCGGCGGGAGCGCCGACACCGGTGATCTGGTTGAGGCCGACGGTGCCGAGCTCGGTGACGAGGACGACCTCGCCGCCGATCAACTGGCTGCGTTCGACCACGGCGTCGGTGGGGAACCCGTCGGCGCCGGTGAAGGTGATCGAGCGGCCGACGAGACTGCCGGCGGTGCTCAGCGAGTTGATCAGGGCGGTGTTCTCGCCCTGTTTGGCGATCTGGTCGAGCTTCTCGATCGTGGTGAACTGGGCCGTGGTCGCGATGAACTCCTCGGAGTTGGAGGGGTTGAGCGGGTCCTGGTACTTCAACTGGGCCACGAGCAGCTTGAGGAAGGTGTCCTTGTCGAGTTCGGAGCCGTCCTCGACGGCGTCGTCGGGGCGGTAGAACTCGCTGATCTCCGGGGAGACGGTGGCGCCCTGGAGCGCGGTCACGGTGTCGGTCACGGGGACTCCTCTACAGGTCCAGGTCGATCGTCGAGTCGGTCGCCGTCCGGGGCGCGCGGAACGCCTGTCGCTCGTTGCGAGCGAGGCCTCCGATGCCGGTGTCGCCACCGGACCCACCGTCCGATTCGTCGGCGTCGGCGTCGGCGTCACCGGAGCCGGCCGACGAGGCGTCCCCATGGGCCACGTCGACGCTCGCTCCGTCGAGGCCGCCTTCGGTCAGCTCCTGCACCAGTTGGGTGCGCTGGTTCGCCAGGGCACTGGCGGCGGCGGCCGTGTCGGTGACGAGGCCGACTCGTACCGCCGTGTCGGAGGTGGTCACCTTGACCGTCACCGACCCGAGCTCCTCGGGGTGGAGGCGGATCGTGAAGGTCTGCTCGCCGCGAGCGTTGAGACGGATGTTCGACAGCGCCCGCTGCACCTGGCGGACCAGGGCGGTCTCGTTGGTCTCACCGCCGGCATCGCCGCTGAGCGTCGCGGCCGCCTCTGCGGTGGTCGACGCCGACGCCGGCTCGGCCAGGGCTGATGCCGGGCGTGCGATCTCGGCGGTCGTGGCCGCAGCGTCGATCCGAGTGGTCGTCGTCGACGTGGTCGGGGCGGCGTCGGCGTCCGAGGCGTTGTCGGTCGAGGCCGTCGTGGTCGTCATCGCGTCGGCGGTGTCGATGGTCTCGACGGACCGCACCTCGGTGGCATCGCCGCCCGATGGTTGATCGGAAGCGTCGCCGCCATCGTCCGTCATCGTCTCGCCATCCGCAGTCGCCGCCGTGGCGGTGGCGGCTCGGGTCACGCGATCGGCGTCGATGTCGGCCGTCTCGGCGGTCGCGTCCTGGTCGCCGGCGGCAACGTCGACGCCTCGCACGAGGGTGGTCGCCGTCGCCGTCGCCGTCGTGGTCGTGGCGGTGGCGGCGTCGCCGGCGGCATCGGTCGTCTCGGCCAGCGGCTGCTGGTCGTTCGAGTCGACGGCGGGGTCGGCATCCTCGGCGATGACATCGAGCGACTCGACGGCGGTGTCGTCGGCGCTGATCTGTTCGAGGGCGACGTCGCCCTCGGCCGTCGCGATCGTCGGCAGCGCGGTCTCGGCGAGGACCATGGTCTCGGTGACGACGGTTGTCGCCGTCTCGCCGGAGGCGGCCTCGTCGGTCTCGGCCGACTCGTCACCTTCGACGGGCTCCTCGGTCACCCCGTCGGCGTCCCCGTCGGTGGTCTCGTCGGTTGCGGCCTCGGTGTCGTCGGCCTCGGCGGCGTCGTCGACTCCGTCGGCGTCGCCGCGGTTGACGTCGCTGCGGTTGGCGTCGCTGCGGTCGACGTCGCCGCGGTCGTCCCCCCGATCGGCGCGCTCGTTGGTCCGATTGTCGGTGTGGCGGTCGTCGACGCGGCGATCGTTCGCCGCGCGTTCCGAGCGGGGCCGGTCGTCGGTCGTCCGGCGCTCGAGCGTCGTGTTGAGGATCTGGTCGAAGGCCGACCCTGCGTCGGTGGGGGCGATGGCGTCGCCGCGGTCGCTCGGCGCGCCGTGGGTGGCCGGGGACGAGGTGGTCGGGGCGAGAAGAAGTTGGTTCATGATCGTGCTCTCCAGGCGCGGGTGACGTCGGTGACGTAGTTCTGTGTCTCGGTGAAGGGAGGAATGCCGCCGTGGCGTGCCACCGCACCCGGGCCGGCGTTGTAGGCCGCCAGTGCGAGGTCGACCGAGCCGAAGCGGTCGAGGTGGCTGCGGAGGTAGCGGGCCGCTCCGTCGATGGCGGACGCGAGGTCGAAGGGATTCACGCCGAGCGACTCGGCGGTCGCCGGCATGAACTGCATCAGGCCCTGGGCGCCGGCGGGGCTGACCGCATCGGGGCGGAAGCTCGACTCGACCGACGCCACCGCCGCCAGCAGGGCCGGGTCGATGCCGTGCTCGACACCGGCGGCATCGAACAGCGGTTGCAGCGACGCCTCGGTCACCGTGCCGGTCGGCGAGGTCGGGTTCGGGGAGGACGGGAGTGGGGAGACGGCTGTCGGGAACGACGGTGCCCCGGTGGCGGTCGTCGGGTTGTCGACGATTCGGCGGATGGTGACGATCGGGCGATCGATCGCTTCGATCTTCACCACCTCGCCAGTGCGCGGGGCGTGCAGCATCTGGCCGTCGCCGACGTAGAGGGCGACATGGTTGACCGGTTCGCCGAACGCCAGCACGTCGCCGGGGCGAGCGAGCTCGATCGATGGCACCTCGACCCCCATCTGGGCTTGATGGCGTGACCATTTCGGGATCTCGACCCCGATGTCGGCGTACGCCTGTTGCACCAGGCCGGAACAGTCGAACCCGGTGTGGGCCTCGGTGCCTCCCCACAGGTAGGGGATCCCCAGGTATTGGGTGGCTGCGGTCACCGCCGCACGTCCGGCCGCGTCGGCGGGCGCCGCGATCGAGGTCTGGGTCGTGGAGCCCGTGAGCGGTGAGGTGGTCGCCACGGCCGCTCCGCCCAACGCTCCGGCGTCGAGCGCTGCGCTCGAACCGGCGAGCAGAGCGCCGAAGGCGGCGCCGTTGCCGGCACCGCCGGAGTTGGCCGCGCCGGGGAACCGGCCGGTCAACTCCGCCATGCGCGACTCGATCGCGCCGATCCGGCTGTCGATACTGCCGACGGGGCTCATCGGCTCCCTGCCCGGTCATCGTTGCTGACTCGCGCGGTCACGAGGTCGAGGAGCTCGTTTCGATCGTGGCGGTCGGCCTCGACCCGAGCTCGTTCGCGGGCCCGCTCGAGGAGCCGCTCGGTGGATCGCTGCTGTCGCTTGGCGTCGTGCCATGTGCCGAGGTCGGCGGCGGCGGCGCGGGCGGCGACCTCGCGTTCGGCCGTCAGGTGCTCGATCCGGCGATGGCCGACGTCGAGCAGATGTCGCCCGAGTCGAGGGTCGACGGCGCCGACACCACTGGTGCCGGCGCGTGCATCGGCGATGGCGGCGTCGGCCGAGCGCAGGGCGGCCGCCGACACCGCGGCGACGGCGCGGGCCTGTTCTTCGCGCAACGAGGCGAGGCGATGGAGGCGTTGGAGTCGTCGGCTCATGCGCGACCTCCGGCACCGACGAGCACGCCGCCGTCGACCGGTCGGGCCGGCGCAGCCGCGAACGGCGAGGCCGGCTGGGCGGCTCCGGCGCCGGTGAATCCCTGGCTCGCGCCGGTCGGGCGGTCGACGATCGCCGACAGCTGTTGCCAGGCCAGGTTGTTGCTGGTGGCCTCGGCGAGATCCTGACGACAGAACTGGACGAGGGGGTCGTGGAGTTCGACCGCCCGGTCGATCTGGGGGTCGGTGCCGGCGGTGTAGGCCCCGACCTCGAGCAGGTCGCGAGCCGAGTCGTGGGTGGCGAGCAGGGCTCGGGCCCTGGTGGCCAGGCGACGCTGCTCGTCGGTCGTCACGGCCTTGGCGACGCGCGATGCCGACTGGAGGACGTCGATGCTCGGGAAGTGGCCGGCGTTGGCGAGATCGCGCGACAGCGAGATGTGGCCATCGAGGATCGATCGCACCGAGTCGCCGATCGGGTCGTTGAGGTCGTCGCCCTCGACGAGCACGGTGTAGAAGCCGGTGATCGAGCCGTGGGCCGAGGTGCCGGCACGCTCGAGCAGTGTGGGGAGGAGGCCGAACACCGATGGCGGGTAGCCGCGGGTGGTGGGCACCTCGCCGGCGGCGAGACCGATCTCGCGCTGGGCCATGGCGAAGCGGGTGACCGAATCCATCACGAGGTTCACGTCGCGTCCGCTGTCGCGGAACCACTCGGCGATGCGGGTGGCGAGGAAGGCCGCGTTGCGGCGGACCAGGGCGGGAGCGTCGGACGTGGCGACGATCACGACGGTGCGGGCCAGGCCTTCGGGGCCGAGGTCGTGGTTGATGAACTCGGCGACCTCGCGGCCTCGTTCGCCGACGAGGCAGGCGACGTTCACATCGGCGTCGCTGCTGCGGACCAACATCGAGAGCAGGCTCGACTTGCCCACACCCGAGCCGGCGAGAATGGCCACACGCTGGCCGCGACCACAGCTCAGCATCGTGTCGATCACCCGGACGCCGGTGGCGAGGGGGCGGTCGACGATCGGCCGGGACAGGGCGGGCGGGGGTTCCATGTGCAGCCCGACCCGCTCGACGTGGAGGGGGCCGAGGTCGTCCATCGGTTGGCCCATGCCGTCGATGACGCGGCCGAGCAGCGACTCTCCGACCGGGGCGTCGAGCTGGCGACCGGTGTGGATGACCGGGTCGCCGCAGCGGTGGCCGCGCAGCGAGCCGAAGGGGAGGGCGACCGCTCGTTCGCCGTGGATGGCCACGATCTCGGCCGGCACGGGTGGACCGCCGAGCCCGTCACCGATCGTCACCAGGTCGCCGACCCCCACGTCGAGGCCGACCACGTCGGCCAGCCGCTCGGTGAGTTCGAGGATGCGGCCGCGCGCCGGGGGAGCGACGATCGCCGCCAGGTGGCGCGAGCGCTGGGCGGCGTCGAGGTGAGCGAGGGGAAGACGAGGCACGGCGGAACGGCTCAGCGCAGGGCGTCGCGGAGGCGGTCGAGGGCTTCGGCCAGGCGGCCGTCGACGGTGGTGTCGCCGATGGTCACCACGGCGTCGCCGCGCTGCAGCGAGGCGTCGGGGGTGATTTCGAAGCGGCGGTCACCGGTCACCCGTTCGACGTGGCCGAGGGTCTTGATGTCCTCGGGGTGGAGGCGGGCCTCGATGTCACCCAACTCGGGACCGATGGCCAGGCAGCGAGCGATCGCCTCGAGTCCGGGGTCGTCGGCCACGGCGAGCTCGCGGGCGAGGATGGCCTCGACGGCGGCGAGGGCGAAGTCGCTGGTCTCCTCACCGATCTCCTCGCCGATGTGGCGGTCGGCGTCGCGCAGCGAGTCGATCAGCTGCTCGAGGGCGGCGACGGCGGGAGCGCACTCGGCCCGTCCCTCGTGATAGCCGACGTCGTGGCCGGCCACGCGCCCTTCGGCGAACCCGTCGGCGTAGCCGACACGGCGCGATTCCTCGCGTGCCGCTTCGGCGCGGGCCGCCCACAGACCGGTCGGCTCGACGTCGGCGTCGAACCGGGTGAACAGGTCGGCCGGGAGCATCCCGGACGCAGCGCTGCCGCGCACGACGGGGCCGTCGTAGGTGATGGTCGGTTCAGCTGACGAAGTCATTTCCACCTCGGTTGATGATCAGTTCGCCGGTCTCCTCGAGCTTCCGCACGACGTCGAGGACCTCGGTCTGGGCTTCCTCGACATCGGCCATACGGACCGAGCCGAGCAGGGCGATCTCGTCGTTCAGGTTCTCCTGGGCACGACTCGACAGGTTGCGGAGGATCTTGTCCTTCACACGCTCGTCGACACCCTTGAGCGCCAGCGGTAGGCGGTTGGCGTCGACGTAACGGAGGACCATCTGCATCTGGCGGTCCTCGAGCAGGGTGAGGTCGGCGAAGACGAACATCTTCGCCCGGACCTCGTTGGCCAGGTCGCTGTCGACCTCGGCCAGGCGGTCGAGGATCGATTCCTCCACGGGCTTCTGGACCAGCTGGAGCACCTCGACCAGGGAATCGACGCCGCCGGTGGCGTCGAGGAAACGATCCTCGAGGATCGTCTCGAACCGGCGGCGCAGGCCGATCTCGACGGCCTGGAGGGTGTCGGCGGCGACACGGTCGAGGGTGCCGAGCCGCAGCCCGACCGCCGGCACGAGTTCGTCCGGCAGGTGCCCGATGATGGCGGCGGCCTGGTCGGGGGTGAGGTGCGACAGGATCAGGGCGATCGTCTGGGGGTGTTCGCTCGACAGGTTCTCGGCGATGTCGGCGGGCTCGAGGCGGTCGAGGAACTGGAACGGCACCGCGGGTGCGGTGTCGTCGATGTTGCTCATGATCTCGCGTGCGACCCGGTCGCCGAACGTCGAGAGCAGCAGGGCGTGGGCCAACTCGACGTCGCCGTTGGGCAGCACGTCGCGTCCGGCCTGTTCGACGAAGTCGCCGAGGATGGCGTCGCCCATCTCCACGTCGACCTGTCCGAGACGGGCGAGTTCGGTGACGATGGCGCCGATCTCCTCCTTCGCGAGATGCTTCAGGAGGGGACCGGCGTTCTCGATCCCCAGGCGGAGGATGAGGATGGCGGCCCGGGTGACGCCCGAAACCTTGTCGGCGCCGGCCGGCAGGGCGGCCATGCCCGACGCCAGGGCCTCGGCGGCCTGTCCGGGGTCGGGCACGCCGTCGACCATGGTGTCGCGATCGAGGGGCCTGGTGGTGCGGGCGCTCATCGTCCGGCCCCCACGGCTTCTTCCTCCTCGGCGAGCCAGCCGCGCAGCACGTTGGCCACGTCATTGGGCTGCGAGGACAGGAGGGCGGCGAGGGTCTCCTCCGGCGGCGCCGGCGGCTCGTCGTCCTCTTCCTCGTCTTCGTCTTCCTCGTCTTCCTCGGTCTCCTCGCCGGCCGGGAGGGCGGCGAGGTCGATCGACTCGACGACCTCCCGCTTCGACGACGACCGGACCTTGCGGAGCCCGATCAGGAGCACGGCGAGGGTGATCAGGATCGTGCCGACGGTCCGGATCAGGGCGATCAGGTCGAGTCCGCCACCGGCTTCGGCGGCGGCCTCGGCCTCGGCGGCGGCTTCGAGGTCGGACAGCACGGTCTCGTCGAAGGGCAGAGAGGTGACGGCGATGGCGTCGCCGCGGGCGGCGTCGAGGCCGGCCGCAGCAGCGACGAGGGTCTCGAGATCGCCGAGCTGGGCGGCGTCGACCGCCCCCTCGTCGACCAGCACGGCGATCGACAGACCGGTGACGGTCCCCGGTGCCTGCTCGGCGCTGGTCACCACCTTGTTGATGGCGTAGGTCGCGTCCTGCTCGTCGAGTCGGTACAGCAGGTCGTCGGCGGCCAGGGCCTCGTCGTCGGGCAAGATCTCGCCCTCGACGCCGAGGACACCGGTGTCGCCGTCGGCGTCGGCGGTCTGGTAGGTCTCGAGGCGGGAGGTCTCGGCCGTCATCGTCTGGTTGCCCTCGTCGTCGAGGGCCGGCAGGTACTCCTCGGTGATGGTGCTCACCGAGTCGAAGTCGAGCTCGGCGGTGACGGTCACGACCGAGTGGCCGTGTCCGACGATCGCCGACAGCAGGTTCTCGATCTCGCGTTCCAGCGCCGCCTCGTAGGACGAGGTGGCCATCCCCTGGTCATCGCTGCCGGTGCCGCCACCGATGAACCCGTCCTCCCCGGGGGCGGCCAACACCCGGCCGCTGCCGTCGGTGACCGACACCCGCTCCGGGGTGAGGCCCTCGACGGAGCCGGCGACCAGGTTGACGATGGCGGTCACCTGGGAGTCGGTGACCGTGCGGCCGCCGGTCTGCAGCAGGACCGACGCCGAGGCGGCGATGTCGTCGCCCACGAAGAGGTCGTTGTCGGGGATGACGAGGTGGACATTCGCGCTCTGGATGCCGTCGATCACGCCGATCGTCTTGGCCAGCTCGCCCTCGAGGGCCCGCTGGTAGCCGACCCGCTGGTCGAACTCCGAGGTGGTGATGCCTTGCTCGTCGAGGACCGACCAGCCGCCGGTGCCGAGATCGGTGAGGCCCTGCCCCGACAGGCTCAGCCGGAGGGCGTGGACCTGGTCGGCGGGGACCTTCACCACGCGGCCGTTGTCCGAGAGCTCGTACTCGACGCCTTGGGCGCCGAGCTCGTCGACGATGGCCGAGGCCGACGCAGCGTCGAGGTCGGCGTAGAGGGTCTGCATCGGGGTCTGCCCGGCGAAGCGGGAGACCATGACCAGGCCCACGACGATGGCCACGAACAGGCCGCCGAGCGTGACGCGCTGCTGCATCGTCATCCGCGAGATCTGGCCCCCGACGTTGGAGCGAACGGCTTCCAGGCTGGTCCCTGCCATCAGATCTGCATCCTCATGATGTCGTTGAAGGCCGAGATGGCACGGTCACGCACGGCGACGGTCACCTCGGTGGCGAGTTGGGTCTCGGCCGCCACGAGCATGTAGTCGGTCACCGAGGCCAGGTCGCCGGTGGCGGCCGCCCGAGCGGCACCGTCGAGCGACTGCTCGCGGGTGGCGAGGCCACTGAGGGCGTCCGACACGTTGGCGCCGAAGCCGGCCGCCTCGGACGAGGCGGCCGACTCGGCTTGGCGGAGGCGCTGCGCAGCGGCGCCATTGGCGGATCCGACTCCGGAGACCTGGACGGGACCGATCGAGACCATGTCAGCCGTTTCCGATCTCGAGGGCGGTGCGGTACGCGTCGCGGGCGGCTCGGAACGACGACACGTTGGCCTGGTAGGCCCGCTGGGCGACGAGCATGTTGGTCATCTGGTCCGACAGCTCCATCGCCGGGCGGCGGATCATCCCGTCCTCGTCGGCCAGGGGATGGTTCGGCTGGTAGGCCAGGTAGCCCTCGGCGTCGCCGAACTCGGCTCGGCTGATGCGGGCACCGGCGCCCCGGCTGCCCTCGGTCACGGCCTCGGCCACGACGAAACGCTCCTGGAAGGCGGCCTCGTCGGTGGAGGTGACCGTGTTGATGTTGGCGATGTTGTCGGCGACGGCGTCGAGCCAGTACTGGTAGACGTCCATGCCGGACCGTGCGGTCTCGATGCTGTGGAACGGACCGCTCATGTCAGCGTCCCAAGGCTGTGCGGATCAGGCCGAACTGGTCGTTGACGGCCTCGGTCACGAGCTGCTGGGCGAGGGCGTTCTGCTCGAGCCCGAGGAGTTCGTGGTCGAGCCGCACGTTGTTGCCGTCGACCCGGGTCTTCTCGAGCGAGGTCGAGGTGGTGACGACGTCGCCGGACACCCGACCGGTGTCCATCGCTCGTCGGAGGGCGTCGGTGAACTCGACCTGGCGGGCCTTGAACCCGGGGGTCTCGACATTCGCGATGTTGAACTCGTGCGCCTCACGTTGCGCATCGAGGCCGCGCAAGGCTGACGCCAAGTACTGCACGGTGCTCCCGCCGATGATCACGTCGCCTTCTCCTTCACGAACGGATTTCCGTCGACGCAAGGACTGCGTCGACGTCGATCACCCGTCCGTGGGCGATGGATTCTTCTGGGTTGAGCATCCGGCTCGGACCCAAGGCTCGGCACACCTGCCGGCCCCATGAGTGGGCCGTTGGCCCCAAACCCCTCGGTTGCAGACCCGACCTCGGTCGGGCGCGCTCAGAGCGACGCTTCGAAGGAGGAGTGGGGGTTGGTGTGGCGAGCCCGCACCGTGGTGCGGCGTCGGTCGACGCGGATCGTCTCGCGTCGCTTCACGATCTCGTCCTCGAGTTCGTAGCAGCGGTGCAACAGGGCGCGAGCGCGCTCCTGTTGATCGGCCGGGATCGGGTCGGTGGTGATGTCGGCCGGGGGCCACGGCTGCATCTGCGGGGTCCGGTCGTCGTCGAGCACGGCCCGGGCGTGGTGGAGCTGGCGCTCGAATCGATCGAGGGCGTCGGCCCACGAGGTCGACATCAGCCGGCCTGACCGGCGAGTGACGAGGCCGCCGCCTGGACCGAGAGCTGATGGGCTTCGGCGAAGGTCTCGGCGAGGGGCTCGGCCACGCTCCGGCAGTGCTGGATCGTGGCGGTGCTCTTCGTGCGGTTGGCCTCGACCATCTGTTCCATGAGGTGGTCGTAGAGCGAGGCGAGTTCCTTCGCCCCCTCGAACGAGTCGACGTCGAGGGCCAACCGCAGTTCGTAGACGATCTCCTGGGCGTGGACGAGGGCATCGTGGGTCGCTTCGATCCGCCCGCCCTCGGCGGCCTCGTGTGCCTTGTCCAGATCGGCGACCAGCCGTTGGAACAGGAGCACCACCAGGCGCTGGGGCGATGTGGTCGCCATCCCGTCCGATGCGTATCGGTTGAGGACGGCGGAACGAGCGGCTCGACTCACGAGGTACCTCCGAGACCAGCGAGCTGCGACGAGAGGTAGCTGGACTGCTGCTGCAACCCGCCGAGCACGACTTCGAGATTGGCATAGGTGCGGCGCAGGGCCGTTTCGCGCAGTTCGAGACGGCGTTCGTAGGCCTCGATCTGGTCGTTGTAGTCGTCGATCTGACGATCGGCGGCTTCGGCGGCGGACGTGATGTAGCCGTCGGAGACCGCTGCGGCCTGGGTGGCCGAGTCGACGATGCGGTCGAGGATGCCGGGCTCGGCACCCTCGTCGCCGGGAGCGGCGAAGAGGCGGGTGAGGGCCTCACGGTCCTCACCGATCGTCTCCAGGAACCTGTCCCGGTCGAAGTTCAGGTTGCCGTCGCGGTCGAGCTCGATGCCGATCATGCCGGCCGAGGTCAGCGACGAGTCGTCGACCGGGTCGACGAGCGCCTGGCGCAGGGCGCCCTCGGCCCGACGCACCGAGGCGTTGCCCTGGAGCACCGCACGCGTCCCCGACACCGGATCGGAGTCGGTCGCGGTCGACGCTCGGGCGAAGAAGCTGTTGAGCTTCTCGACGAGTTCACCCACCTGATCGGCGAGCTGCTCGTCGTCGGGGGCGACCGTGACCGTGACCGGTTCGGTCGTCACCTGGTTGACCGTGATACCGACGCCGGGGAGGAGTTCGTTGAACTCGTTCGACGACGAGGTGACGGTGTAGGGCTCGTCGCCCTCGACGGTCAGCACGGCGTCGGTCCCCTCCGAGAGGGTGTTGAAGCTCGTGTAGGCGCCGAAGGTGCCGAGGTCGAGGTCGATCTCGGAGTCGGCGCCGCTCTCGGTCGCGGTGAGCGACAGGATGTAGCCGCTGCCGGTGTTGATGGCGGCGGCCGTATAGCCGATTCCGTCGGTCGAGTTGATCGTGTCGACGACCTCACGGAGGCTGCCCCCGCCGAAGCCGGCGCTCTGCACGTCCGCAGTGCCGGCGGTGACCGACCCGGACAGTGTGGCGGAGATCTCTCCCCCGGTGCCCGAATAGATGGTGGCGGTGGCCCCCTCCTGCACGTCGGAGATGGCAGTGGTCGACCCGTTCACTTCGATCACGGCGTCGACACCGGTCGCGCCGGCGCCAGCGCTCAACCCGAGCACGGGGAGCGCAGAGCCGCTGATCGTCGCCAGGGAGTGGTCGCTGCCCTCGGCGATCGAGGCGATGGCGATCTTGTTGTCGTCGGTGAGATAGGCCCGAGCGGCGTCGCTGGCCGCCGGGTCGCCGGCGATGGCGGCGTTGAGGGCGTCGGCCAGGGCCTGCTCGGTGTCGTAGGTCTGGTGTGTGAGGGTGACCGAGTAGCTGAACCCGTCGACCTCGAAGTCGACGGCGTCGTTGGTGGCGTCGACGGTGATCGGGATGATCGGGATGTTGAGGCCCTCGACGGTGGCGGGCTCGGACGCCTGCACGACCTCGAAGCTGACCGCGTCGCCGCCGAAGCCCGACGCCGCCATCGACGAGATGCCGAGGCCCTGGGCGGCGGTGCCGGAGAACACGGCGCCGCCGTCGGTGACGACGCTGTCGAGCGAGTCGAAGCGGGTGGCCGAGTAGATCGCCTTGGGGGTGGCGAGCTCGGTGACGGTGAAGCTGAACTGGCCGGCGAAGTCACCCGACCCCGGGTCGAGGGTGATCGCCTCCTCGTTGGTCGAGGTGGCCGCGACCTTGTTCCAACCGGTGGGGAGCCGGAGGTCGCTGGCGAGCGTCTTGATGTTGTTGATGTCGCTGCGAATCCCGGTCAGCTCGGTCTTCGCGGCCCGTTCCTGATTCTGTCGGGTCTCGAGGCGCGTGATTGGCTGGCGCTCGATCGCCATGAGCTGGTTGATGATGCTCGTGGTGTCGAGACCGGTCGTGAGTCCGTCGACACTGGTCATGACATGCTCCTGCTGGAGGTACTGGCGGTGGATGTGAACTGCGCGCCGCGCTCATCGGCCGATGTCATGCGAGCACGGTTCGGCCGAGGGCCGAGGGCGCCGCAACACCGGGCGATCGAGGTCGCGCAGCACATGGCGTCACCCCAGGAGCCGGGAGGCGGATTGGGAGACCGACGTCGCCTGGCCGAGGAGTGCCTCGTCGGCGTGCTCGAGGATCTGGGTGGCGGTGGAGCCGACCACTGCGACGGCGGCGTCGGCGTCGGCGATGCGGGTCGCTGAGGCTGCGAGGTTCTCCGAGGCGACCTGGAGACTGTTGATCGTCGACTCGAAGCGGTCCTGCGCTGCGCCCAGGTCGCTGCGGAAGTCGGAGACGGTGGCCAAGGCCTGCTCGGCGGCCGCACCGGCGGCGCGGGCGTCGTCGGCGTCGGTGATCTCCACGTCGGCGAAGTCGAGACCGAGGGTGGTGGTGTCGAGAGTGATGGTGGGGACCTCGATGACCTCGGCGCCGACCTCGGTGCTGAGGTCGTAGGTGCGCACGCTGTCGACGAAGACGGGCTCGTCGGCGAAGGTCGTGCCCCGGGCGATGGAGCCGATCGTCTCGCCTCGTTCCTGGATCGCTCCCTCGAGCGCCGACAGGTCGAGGTCGGGGTCGTCGGCGCCGCCGGTCAGGTCGCGGATCTCTCCGAGGGCCGAGGACACTCGGCCGAGTGCGCCATCGGTGGTCTGCACGAAACTCACCCCAGTCTGCGCGGTGCGGGTGGCCTGGGCGATCGCTGCGCCTCCGGTCCGGGCACGCTGCACGACGGAAGCCTCCACATCACCGGAACGCTCTGCGTTCACGGCGTGGCCGGAGGTCAATCGGTCGAGGGGCGACCCGGTGGTGCGTGTGGATGCCGCGAGATGGCGGGTGGCATCGAACGTCGAGACGTTGTTGTTGATCCGCATCGTTCTCGTGGTTCCTTCCGTGGTCCTCTTTGTTGTGGGCCCCGGTGATGTCTGTGTCGTCGGACGGGCGTTGCCGTCGGCCTTGGCCGACGGGTCGGCGAGCCGATACCGGGGTCGTCCCCAGTCTCGGCCCGCCCACCTCGTCATATGAGGGATGACACAGACACAGATGTGTCATCCCTGGCGAAGGAGGGGCGATGGAGACACAGAACCATCACCCCCCGCCATCAGCCGAGCAGTCGGAGGACCGACTGGGGGATCGAGTTGGCCTGACCCAACATCGCCGTCCCTGCCTGCTGAAGGATCTGGTTCTTCGTGAACTTGACCATCTCGGTGGCCATGTNNACTCGAGCCGGTTCTGGGTGGCACCCAGGTTGCCTCGCATCGTCGACACCGAGTTGATGGCGGTGTCGACTGACTCGATCGACGCTCGGGCAGCTGTCGCATCGTTGACGGCGAGGGCGTTGATGCCCAGGCCGGCGGTGGTCAGGGCCCCGGTGGTGACCGAGATCTGACCGTTGGTGCCCGTGCCCTCGGAGCCGACCTGGAAGTTGACACCGGTGGCCGAGAAGACCGTCGCTCCACTGAAGGTGGTGTCGGTGCCGATCCGGCCGATCTCTGCGACGAGAGCGTCCATCTCGGAGTCGATCGCGTTGCGGGCGTCGGTGTCGTTGGTGTCGTTGGCGGCCTGGACCGAGAGATCTCGCATTCGGCCCAGCATGTTGTGGACCTCGTTGAGGGCGCCCTCGGCCGTTTGGACGAGACTGATGCCGTCCTGGGCGTTGCGGGTGGCCTGCTGGAGGCCGCCGATCTCGGCCCGGAGCTTCTGGGAGATGACGAGGCCTGCGGCGTCGTCACCCGCCCGGTTGATCCGGTAGCCCGAGCTGAGCTTCTCGAGACTCTTGCCGAGCGAGCCGTTCGACATGCCCAGGTTGCGGTTGGCGTTGTACGCCATGACGTTGTTGTTGATACGCATGCTCTTTCGTGGTTCCTTCCGTGAAGAGCGAAGTGCTGGTTGTCAGGGATCCGGCCCGTCCGTGGGCCGGCGTGCGATGACGGTGCGAGCGGTCGTGCGCTGAGAGGTGCCCTCAGGTCATCGTCGAGGAGGCGTCAGGCCGAGAGGGGCGTGACGGGGGAGCCCCGTGGCGAGGCGGGACTGAACGCAGGATCAGGAGGAATCAGCCGAGGAGTCGGAGGACCGACTGCGGGACCGAGTTGGCCTGGCCGAGCATGGCCGTGCCGGCCTGCTGGAGGATCTGGTTCTTGGTGAAGTTGACCATCTCGGTGGCCATGTCGGTGTCTCGGATGCGGGACTCCGACGCCGCCAGGTTCTCGGTGGTCACCTGGAGGTTGTTGATGGTCGACTCGAGCCGGTTCTGGGTGGCGCCGAGCTCACCCCGTCGGGTCGACACCTGCGAGATCGCCGAGTCGATCGCCTCGATGGCGGTACGAGCATCGGCGGCCGCAGTGGCCGGCGCCGTGGTGAAGTCGAAGCCGTTGAGATCGACCATCGTCGAGCCGTCCTGGGCCGCACTCACGTCGATCTCGCCGCCGGCGTTGGTGAGGACCCGGGTGGTCAGCTGGATCTGACCGCCGGTGCCTTCGGACCCGACCTGGAAGTTCTTGGTTCCCGCCGAGAAGACGGTGGTGCCGCTGAACGTGGTGTCGGTGCCGATCCGGGCGATCTCGTTGCCCAGGGCGTTCATCTCGTTCTGGATGGCCGTGCGAGCGTCGCCGTCGTTGGTGTCGTTGGCGGCCTGGACCGCCAGGTCCCGCATTCGGCCCAGCATGTTGTGGACCTCGTTGAGGGCGCCTTCGCCGGTCTGGACGAAGCTGATGCCGTCCTGGGAGTTGCGGGTGGCCTGCTTGAGGCCGCCGATCTCGGCCCGGAGCTTCTGGGAGATGACGAGGCCTGCAGCGTCGTCACCCGCCCGGTTGATCCGATAGCCCGAGCTGAGCTTCTCGAGGCTCTTGCCCAGGCCGGTGTTCGACATGCCCAGGTTGCGGTTGGCGTTGTACGCCATGACGTTGTTGTTGATACGCATTGCTCTTACTGGTTCCTTCCGTGAAGAGCGGTTCGTCGTTGGTGGGAGACTCCCGTCCAGTCCGTTGGTGGGAGTGCCCGCCCGCTCGAGGTGAGCGGTCGGGTCGATGAGGCGTCAGGTCGGGGGCGGCCCGGTCCGCACTCGGCGGTGGGTGACGCCCCCGACATGACGGGGGAGATCCGCAGCGTTGGCGGTCAGGTCACCTCTAGCCCAGGAGTCGGAGGACCGACTGGGGGATCGAGTTGGCCTGGCCGAGCATGGCCGTGCCGGCCTGCTGGAGGATCTGGTTCTTGGTGAAGTTGACCATCTCGGCCGCCATGTCGGTGTCTCGGATGCGAGACTCCGACGCCGCCAGGTTCTCGGTGGTCACCTGGAGGTTGTTGATGGTGGATTCGAAACGGTTCTGCACCGCTCCGAGCTCACCCCGTCGGGTCGACACCTGCGAGATCGCCGAGTCGATCGCCTCGATGGCGGTTCGAGCATCGGCGGCCGCAGTGGCCGGCGCCGTGGTGAAGTCGAAGCTGTTGAGATCGACGACCGTGGACCCGTCCTGGGCCGCACTGACGTCGAGTTCGCCTGCGGCGTTGAGCAACGCTCGGGAGGTGAGAGCGATCTGCCCGCTGGTGCCCGACCCCTCGGAACCGACCTGGAAGTTCTTGGTGCCGTCGGCGAAGACCGCCGCACCGCTGAACGTCGTGTCGCTACCGATCCGCTGGACCTCGTTACCCAAGGCGTTCATCTCGTTCTGGATGGCCGTGCGGGCGTCGCCGTCGTTGGTGTCGTTGGCGGCCTGCACGGCGAGGTCCCGCATGCGGTTGAGCATGTTGTGGACCTCGTTGAGGGCGCCTTCGGTGGTCTGGACGAAGCTGATGCCGTCCTGGGCGTTGCGGGTGGCCTGCTGGAGGCCGCCGATCTCGGCCCGGAGCTTCTGGGAGATGACGAGGCCTGCGGCGTCGTCACCCGCCCGGTTGATCCGGTAGCCCGAGCTCAACTTCTCGAGAGACTTGCCCAACGAGCCGTTGGACATCCCGAGGTTCCGATTGGCGTTGAACGCCATCACGTTGTTGTTGATCCTCATGTCAGATCACCTCTACCCGAGCAGTCGGAGGACCGACTGGGGGATCGAGTTGGCCTGGCCGAGCATGGCCGTGCCGGCCTGCTGGAGGATCTGGTTCTTGGTGAAGTTGACCATCTCGGCCGCCATGTCGGTGTCTCGGATGCGGGACTCCGACGCCGCCAGGTTCTCGGTGGTCACCTGGAGGTTGTTGATGGTCGACTCGAGCCGGTTCTGGGTGGCACCCAGGCTGCCTCGTGAGGTCGACACGAGCGCAATGGCGGCGTCGACCGACTCGATGGCGGCCCGGGCGTTGGTGGCGCTGTCGACGGCGAGGGCGTTGATGCCCAAGCCGGCGGTGGTGACCGCCCCGGTGGTGACCGAGATCTGGCCGCCGGTGCCTTCCGAACCGACCTGGAAGTTGGTCGCGGTCGCCGAGAACACTGCGGAGCCGCCGAACGTCGTGTCGGTGCCGATCCGGCCGATCTCTGCGACGAGAGCGTCCATCTCGGCGTCGATCGCCGTGCGAGCGTCGCCGTCGTTGGTGTCGTTGGCGGCCTGGACCGAGAGATCCCGCATCCGGCCCAGCATGTTGTGGACCTCGTTGAGGGCGCCCTCGGCCGTTTGGACGAGACTGATGCCGTCCTGGGAGTTGCGCGTGGCCTGCTTGAGGCCACCGATCTCGGCGCGAAGCTTCTGGGAGATGACGAGGCCTGCGGCGTCGTCACCCGCCCGGTTGATCCGGTAGCCCGAGCTCAGCTTCTCGAGACTCTTGCCCAACGAGCCGTTGGACATCCCGAGATTGCGGTTGGCGTTGAACGCCATCACATTGTTGTTGATACGCATGCTCTTTCGTGGTTCCTTCCGTGAAGAGCGCTGGTGCTGACGTGACCCCCTCCAATCCATTGGCGGGGGGTTGCCGCGCCGGCGAGCCGGGCGGCGGAGGTGGCGTCAGGCCGGGGGCCGATCCTTCTGGAATGCCCCCGACGAGACGGGGGAGTTCAGATCAGAAGGGATCAGCCGAGCAGTCGGAGGACCGACTGCGGGATCGAGTTCGCTTGTCCGAGCATGGCCGTGCCGGCCTGCTGGAGGATCTGGTTCTTGGTGAAGTTGACCATCTCGGCCGCCATGTCGGTGTCTCGGATTCGGGACTCCGACGCCGCCAGGTTCTCGGTGGTCACCTGGAGGTTGTTGATGGTCGACTCGAGCCGGTTCTGCACCGCGCCGAGGGAGCCTCGAGTGGTCGACACGTTGCCGATGGCGGTGTCGATGTTCTCGATGGCGGTTCGGGACAGCGCTGCCGTCGAGACGTCGACGGTCGTGAAGTCGGTGCCGAGGGCGGTGGCATCGAGCGCGGTGGTCGTGAGCTGGATCTGGCCGCTGGTGCCCGATCCCTCGGAGCCGACCTGGAAGTTCTTGGTGCCGGCCGCGAAGACGGAGGCACCGCCGAACGTGGTGTCGGTCCCGATGCGGAAGATCTCACTTCCGAGGGCTCGCATTTCGTTCTGGATGGCGGTTCGGGCATCGGCGTCGTTGGTGTCGTTGGCGCTCTGCACCGCCAGGTCGCGCATACGACCCAGCATGTTGTGCACCTCGTTCAGCGCACCCTCGGCGGTCTGGACGAAGCTGATGCCGTCCTGCCCGTTGCGGGTGGCCTGCTGGAGGCCGCCGATCTCGGCCCGGAGCTTCTGGGAGATGACGAGGCCTGCGGCGTCGTCACCCGCCCGGTTGATCCGGTAGCCCGAGCTCAACTTCTCGAGACTCTTGCCCAACGAGCCGTTGGACATCCCGAGGTTCCGATTGGCGTTGAACGCCATCACATTGTTGTTGATTCTCATACTCTCGTTGGTTCCTTCCGTGAGAGAGAGCAGTGGATGGGTCGGGATCGTGCAATCCGTTGCACGTTCCTTGGGGGGCCCGGCGGCTCACTGTTCAGCGAGCGGCCGGTCGATGGACCGAATCAACCCAGGTCATCGAGGTGGTGCCCCGACCCTGAATCGGATCAGCCCAACAGCTTCAAGACTGACTGGGGGACCGAATTGGCCTGGCCGAGCATCGCGGTGCCGGCCTGCTGGAGGATCTGGTTCTTGGTGAAGGTGACCATCTCGGCCGCCATGTCGGTGTCGCGGATCCGCGACTCCGAGGCTGCGAGGTTCTCGCTGGTCACCTGGAGGTTGTTGATCGTGGACTCGAGGCGGTTCTGCGTGGCACCGAGAGTGCCTCGCATGGTCGACACGCCGGCGATGGCGACGTCGATGGCCTCGATGGTGGCTCGGGACGTGGTGGCGTCGGTGACCGTCGTCGTCGTGGGGTTGGTGACCGTGCCCACGGTGACCGAGATCTGGCCGCCGGTTCCTTCCGAGCCGACCTGGAAGTTCAGGGCGTTCGTGGTGAACACCGAGGCCCCACCGAAGGTCGTGTCGGTACCGATCCGAGTGATCTCGGTGTTGAGCGCGGTGATCTCGGCGCCGATCGCCGCTCGGGCGTCGGCGTCGTTGGTGTCGTTGGCGGCCTGGACGGCGAGATCACGCATGCGGTTGAGCATGTTGTGCACCTCACCGAGGGCGCCTTCCGCCGTCTGGACGAAGCTGATGCCGTCCTGGGCGTTTCGGGATGCCTGGTTCAGGCCCCCGATCTCGGCTCGCAGTTTCTGCGAGATGACGAGTCCGGCAGCGTCGTCGCCGGCTCGGTTGATCCGGTAGCCCGAGCTGAGTTTCTCGAGGCTTTTCCCGAGGCCCATATTGGACATACCCAGGTTCCGGTTGGCGTTGTACGCCATCACGTTGTTGTTGATTCGCATCGCTCTCGTTCCTTCCGTGTAGGAGAGCACTGTGTCTTTGTGCGTTGCCTGCCCAGTCCTTTGGGCATATGGCTGCTGACGTCCGGTGAAGGGGTCAGGAATCCTTCTCCTGAGTCAGCAGCTGCAGGCTCGGCACGCCTCGGCCTGGTTATGAGGGGTGCAGCGAGAAATCTGCTGGGATCTTCGTCCCGGACGCGACGGCATC
>JAWSVN010000090.1:0-17039 GCA_033851875.1 Acidimicrobiales bacterium | reverse complement strand
TGCGGATGCAGCGAGTCACTGCATCACGAGGGTGGTGAAGAGGACCCGGACGACGGTGGAGTCGTCGAACTCCTCACGCATCAGCATGCCGAGCTCTTCCTTCGCCTCCCGGCGGTAGTCGGGGTCGGCGAGATCCGCGCTGGTCTGGGCCGAGAGGTACTCGACGGCGATGTCCTGGGCGATCGGCTTGTCCATCTCGAAGTCGGCAGCGAGGACGCCTTCCTCGAGGACGACGGCCACGCCGATGCGGAGGAAGCCGGCGCCGTCCCCCTGGAGGTTGAGCACCATCTCGGGCAGTTCGACGATCTCGCCCTCGACGATCTCGGGCTCGGAGGCCTCGACGATCACGACCTCGGGCGACGGCTTGAGGACGAAGTTGTAGACCGCCGCGAGGGCGATCACGCCGCCGATGATCATCGGCAGCTTGCTCTTGCCTCCGCCACCTTCTTCTTCCTCGGTCTCCTCGTCGTCCTTGCCCTTTTCCTTGCCTTTTTCCTTGTCTTTCGCCATGTCTCGTGGTTCCTCGTGGAGCAGCTCTGCTGCTGGTGATCGGTCGGAGTGTCGGCGGGACGCCGGCGGGTATTCGTGGGCGGGAGGGTGGGTCGCGGGGCGTCCGTGAGGCTCCTCAGCCCTCGACCTCGGCGGGGTCGTCGCCGATCGGGTCGATGACCGGCACGTCGGCGACCACGCGGCCCGCCTCGTCGACGATGCCGTCGACCCGCACCACGATCTCGACCCGGCGGTTGGTGGCCCGGCCCTCCTCGGTGTTGTTGTCGCCGCGGGGTCGGGTGTCGGCCCGGCCGGTCGCCGAGAGCTGGCCCGGCGGGATCGAGCCGAAGTCGATCATCCACTCGACCACGCTCGAGGCGCGAGCGGCGGACAGTTCCCAGTTGGAGCTCCAACGCGAGCCCGTCGGCACGTTGTCGGTGTGGCCTTCGATGTCGATCGGGTTGGTGATCACACTGACCACGTCCGAGGCGGCGGCGAGCAGCCCGAGACTCTCGTCGGCGATGTCGGTGCTACCCGACCGGAACAGGACCTGGCCGTCGAAGCGGATGAAGACCCCTCGCTCGTCGATGCCGACCTCGACGAAGTCGGCGGCACCGATCGAGTCGAAGCGCTGCTCGAGCAGCTCCTTCACTTCGAGCACGTTCTCGGGGGTGACCTCGCCGCCGCTGGCTTCGAGTTCCTCGATCTTCTCGCGGATCTCGACCTCGACATCGGACGAAGGGACCGCTGCGGTGCCGACCTCGGGGGTGATGCCCTGGCCGTCGGCGAGGATGCTGTCGGAGTTGTCGGTCACGGGGTCGGGGATGCCGAGGGCGGCCACCACGCCGACCTTGAGGTCGAAGAACTTGCCCTCGTCGACGAGGGCGAACGCGAACATCATGATGAAGAACGCGAGCAGGAGGGTCATCGCGTCGGCGTAGGAAGCGAGCCACTCCTGGCTCGGGCCTTCGTCCTCTTCGACCTGCTTAGGCACTCAGGATCTCTTCCCGAGCGGACGGTGGCAGGAACGCCACCAGCTTGCCGGCGACCGAGCGGGGGTTGGAGCCGGCCTGGATGGCGAGGATGCCCTCCATGATCAGCTCCTTGGCCGCCATCTCGTCGGCCGACAGCTTCTTGAGCCGAGCCGCCAGGGGCTGGAAGAAGTAGTTGGCGATGAACGCACCCCACAGGGTGGTCAAGAAGGCCACGGCCATCGACGGACCCAGGGTCGACGGATCGTCGAGCTTGCCGAGCATGTCGACCAGACCGATCACGGTGCCGACCATGCCCATCGCCGGTCCCATGCCCGCCGCGGTGGAGAAGAACCCGGCACCGTCCTTGTGACGCATCGCCATGCGATACATGTCGAGCTCGAGCATCGCCCGGAGCTCCTCGGGGTCGGTGCCGTCGACCGCGAGCTGCATGCCGCGCTTGAAGAACGGCTCTTCGATCTTCTCGAACTCCGACTCGAGGGCGAGCAGGCCCTCCTTGCGGGCGACGTCGGCGAACTCGACCATCTGCTTGATCGTCGCCTGCATGTCGACGCCGGCGCCGCCGAGCAGCCCCTTGATCAGCGCTCCGGGGGCGCCGAGGGCCTGGGCCATCGTGCCCGACGCTGCGGTGGTACCGATCGTGCCGCCGACGACGAGCAGGATCGATCCGGGGTCGCCGAGGAAGATGGCGATCGGGTTCATGCCGGCCATGAAGGCCGCGACCACCATCGAGATGAGCGCCAGACCAAGTCCGGCGAGCGTGATCGGGTCCATCAGCGGCCTGCTTCGGGGTCGAGGGGGATCACGGCGTCACCGCCGGGGATGATCGCCAGGTCGGGCCGCGGGACCTCGAGAATCTCGACGGCGGCCGAGCGGGCCAGCACGTAGGCCCGGTAGTCGGTGATCAGGGCGATCACGTCCTCGAGCGACTCGGTGACGAGGAGCTTCTTGCCGTCGACCAGGGTGATCACGGTGTCGGGGTTGGCCTCGACCCGTTCGACCAGGTCGGGGTTGATCGCCACCCGAGCGTCCTTCAATCGATGCAGGATGATCATCGAACTCGCATCTCCGTTCCCGCCGGGATCCGTGCGTACGGCACGAAGTCTCGGACGGCTCGTCGACAACGTGAGGCGGGTCCGAACGGTCAGCGCAGGAAGTCGAGGAGCGACCGGCTCATCGCCCGGGCCGTCGACTGCATCGTGGCGTCGTAGCCAGCCTCGGCGGTGCGGAGCTGGATGATCGCCTCGGCCAGATCCGCGTCGCGCAGCTCCGACACGCGGGCCGACACGTTGAGCCGCTCGTCGGTCTGGGACTGGAGCACGGTGTCGACGTGTCGTTGCACGGCGCCGACGCGTCCGGTCTCGGTGCCCATCCGGGCGGCGGCGGTGTCGATCGCTCCCATGCCGGCTCGGATGTCGGCGGTCGTGCCGGTCTCGACCCGGTCGGCGACCTCTCGCAGCATCTGGAAGACGTTGCCGTTGAGGGGATCGGCGCCGTTGGCGACGCCGAACGCGGTGGTCCCGGGTTGGCTCACGTCGACGGTCTGGCTCTGTTCGATCGAGCGCCGGACCACGCCGGCGTCGCCGAGGTAGGTGCCATCGGCGGCGAAGGCGTCGTCGGTGTCGGCTGAGCCGGCGAAGATCGCCCGGCCCGAGACCCGGGTGTTGGCCTGCGACAGGAGCTGATCGGCGAGTGCCCGGAGCTCTGCGGCGATCGCGCTCCGTTCATCGGCCTCGAGGGTGTCGTTGGCGGCCTGCACCGTGAGGGTCTTGGCCCGCGCCAGGTTGGCGTCGGCCGCCTGCAGCGTCTTGTCGGCGGCGTCGAGCCAGACCCGGGCATTGCCGGCGTTGCGCTCGAGCTGGTCGAGTCGGCCGAGGCGTCGCTCGTGGCGCAGGACCTCGGCCGTCGCCGTCGGGTCGTCGGAGGCGCGATTGATCCGGCGACCGGTGGCGATGGTCTCCTCGGCCGAGGCCAGCCGGGTGCGGGCCGACTCGATCCACGTGGCGCGATGGGTCGACATCTGGAGGTCGGTGACGCGGGGCAGCATGGAAGTCCTCCTCAGCGGCCGATCACGCCGGTGCGGTTGATGATGGTGTCGAGCAGCTCGTCGACGGCGGTGATCATGCGGGCGGCGGCCTCGTAGGAACGCTGGGCGGTGATCAGGTCGGTCAGCTCCTCGTCGAGGCTGACGCCGGTGGCGCCCTGCACGAGGGCGATGGCGGTGGCGCTGGCCATGTCGGTCGCCTCGGCCCGGTTGGTGGCGGCTGCGACCTGGCCGGCGACCGAGGTGACGAACTCGTCGAAGGCGGCTCGTGGCCCGTCGGGGGCCTCGGCCAGCTCGGCCAACGCCCGGGCGGTGCCGTCGTCGAGGGGACCGGCCCCGGCCCCGGCGGCGGCGAGGGCCTCGGGGGTACTGGCCACATCGGCGCTCACAGCGATACTCCGCGACCCCGAAGCGCCGAGGTCGAACACGTCGCGGCCGGTCCCGCCGTCGAGGCCGACGCCGGCGCTGTGAATCGTGTTGACCTGGGTGGCGGTCTCGGTCGCCACGGTGTCGAGCCGGCCCATCGCCTCCGGGATCAGCCCGTTGATCGCTTGGAGCCGGCCGCCGATGGCGCCACCTTCGATGCGGAGCTCTCGTCCCGACGACGAGACGACCGCGGTGCGGGTGAGGCCCAGCGCCGCCATCGCCGGGTCGGCCACCTGCTCGACGCCGATCGTGCGCTGGTCGCCGTTGGAGACGACGAAGAAGCCGTCGATGGTGATCTCGACCTGCCCATCGGGTTGGGGGGCGACCGTCACCGGGGCGAGGTCGGACAGCTCGTCGATCAGCTGGTCGCGGCGATCGATCAGCCCGTTGCGCCCGATGTCGTCCTGGGAGCTGGCAAGAATGTCCTGGTCGAGCGACGCGATCTCGTCGGTGAGACGGTTGAACTCGTCGACCTGGTCGGCGACCACCAGCGACTCGTTGGTGTGGAGATCGATCAGGTTGGTGGAGGCCTGATTGAACGCGGTCGCGGTGTTGTCGAGGTTCTGCAACACGATCTGGCGCATCGCCAGGTCGTCGGGGGCGTTTCCGAGGTCGTCGAAGCTGTTCCACAGGGTGGCGAGCTCGTCGCCGATCCCACCGCCGGTGAGACCGCCGATCGCTTCCTCGATGCGGCGGTGCACGTCGAGGGTGGCGTCGGCGGCGCCGGCCGTCGAGCGTTGCGCTCGAGCGTTCTGTTCGAGCTGGAAGTCCTCCAGACGGCGGATGCTCCGGATCTCGACGCCACCGCCGTGTTCGTCGCCACTTGCGTAGAGGCCCACGTGTCCGGCGACATCGAGTGCGCCGAGGTCGGCCACCCGCCGGCGGTAGCCGGGGGTGTTGACGTTGGCGATGTTGCCCGAGATGATCTCGATCCGGCGCCGGTGGACGTCGAGTCCGGTGGCGGCGATCGACAGCCCGCCGAAGTTGCTCATCAGGCCCGTCCGTCGAAGAAGCGGCTTCCGGCTCGGCTTCGGCCGGCCGAGCCCTGACGGGTGTCGCCGTAGGGGGAGGGCGATGAGCCGACCGGGTCGGCGGTCGAGGTCTGCTCGAGTCCGGTAGCCAGCACGTCGAGCTGTTGGCGCCCGCTCTCGATGGCGGTGCGGGCTCGGTCGCGCAGGTCGGCGATTCGACGTACGACCGCTTCGAGGTTGACGAGGTGGTCGCCGAAGATCAGCGACCACGGTTCGGGGGCGGCATCGGCGATCAGTCGGAGGGATGCGTTGCCAGGGGCGGCGATGCCGGCTTCGACACCGTCGATCACCGCCACCTCACGCTCGAGGTCGGCAACGCTGACGGCGTCGGCGGTGTTGTCGAGGAGTTCGCTGATCTGGTGTTGCCACTCCAGCCGCCCATCGCGCAACATCATCAGCTGCACCTCGAGGAGGAACTCCATCCGCTCGAGGTTGGCCCGCGAACGCCACAGGGTGGCGTTGAGCCGCTCGTAGGCCGGGCCGGCGTCAAGGGTCTGCATGGCCAGAGCATCGACCGGCGTCGACGATTCGTTAGGTTGTGCGCAACGTTGGAGGAGCGATCAGGCCGAGTCGCTGGCCAATCGTTCGTGCCACGGTCGTGGTCCTGACAGCGCCTCGTTGAACGCACGCTGCCGGCGTGTCGCCTGTTTGAGCGAGGCCGGCACCGGCTCGGTCTCGTCGTAGCTGCGGGCCAGCCCACCCCGCATCATGCGCAGTGCCTCGTCTTTGAGTTGGGAGGCCCGCGACTGGGTGACGCCGAGCAGTTCGCCGAGCTCGGTCATCGAGCGATCCTCGAAGAAGTAGCCCATCACGACGATGCGGTGGCGTTCGGGGAGCAGGTCGACGGCGCTGCGGACGTAGCCGGCGAGCTCCTTGTCCTCCATCAGGTGCTCGATCTCCGGGTTCGACGACGCGACGGTGCCGCCGACCGTGCCGACCTCGTCGGTGTCGTTGACCGGACGGTCGAGGGAGTCGACGCGGGCCCGAGCGAGGTCGGCCCGTAGCCGGGCGAGGTCGTCGGGGGCGACGCCGAGCGCCTCGGCGACGCGCTCCGGGCGATCGGCGGTCGGCGGCAGCGCCTCCTCGACCGATCGGACCCGACGCTCGAGGCTGCGGACCGAGCGGGGCGCCCAGTCGGCTCGGCGTAGGTGATCGATGATCGCCCCCTCGATGCGTCGGCCGGCGTAGGTCGAGAACGCCGTACCCGCGTCGGGGTCGAATCGCTGCACGGCGGCGATGAGGCCGAGCAGGCCGGTCTGGACGAGGTCGTCACGCTCGTGGCTGGCGGGCAGGCGCGACAGCACCCGCGTCGTGATGTGCTCGACCAGGGGGATGTGGCGCTCCACCATGGCTCGTTGGCTCGTGGTGAGGGTGCCCGCCAAGGCAGCCGCGTCTGCCTGTTCCGTCGTCTTCTGGGCCATGGCGATCGGATCGGCTCCGTATAGCTGCTTGTTGAAGCATCGGGTAGAAAAACCCAAGTGTTGGGCTTCGGGGCCCATGTCCTGGGCCTTCGGACTGACAACGATTGACCAGACGACCCGGTCATGGGCCGACATCGAGTGGTTGCGCAGCCGGCCGGCTGAGCTCATGAAACGGTCGGGAGGGCCGAGGCTCGCCCCCGTGACCGACACGCTCTCACCCGAGCAGGAGACCCCGACCAGCCGGTCGGTTTTCGAGTCGCGGCGCCTGACCCCCGACCGCATCGCGCAATTCCAGCGATCGGCCGACGCTCTTGCGGCCGCGATCGAAGAGGAGTTCTCGAGCTGGTTGGCCGAGGTGTCGGTCAAGGCCGAGCCGGTGCAGGAAGTGCACCTCGAGGACCTCACCGGCGGGGGCGACGATCGCGAGATCATCGTGATCGAGGCTCGTGAGCAGATGTCGCACGGGCTGGTCGTGGTCGACCGAGGCTTGTCGCTCCATGCCGTGGTGATGCTCTGTGGGGGCTCACCGACCGACGACGAGCCCCGGCCCCTCACCCGCCTCGAGGCGGGGGTGCTCGACGTGTTGTTCCACCCCGCCCTGGCCCTTGCCGCCGACGCCTTCCGCATCGGTGACTGCCGCATCGTCGGCCACGTGTCCGATGCCTTCCCGCTGCCCGACCTGCCCGACGAATCGGCGATCGCCCTCCCGATGCGGGTCCACCACGGCCAGACCGAGGGGAGCCTCACGCTGTGCTTCACCTCGGGCCAGCTCCAGGAGTACACCGAGGCCATCGACCGCCGACTGGCCGGCCAGGCCAACGGCCGACGTCGCAACGAGGCCACCGAGCGGGCCGTGCTGCCGGTGCCGGTCGATGTCGTGGTGGGTTTCGACCGGGTCCGCATGTCGACCGGACAGGTCGCCGACCTCGAGGTCGGTGACGTGATCCGGATCGGCCAACAGCTCGGAGAGGAACTCGAAGCCCGCGTCGGCGGAGAGAACATGTTCACGGTGCGTCCCGGCCAGCTCGGGACCCGGCTCGTGGCCGAGATCGTCGAGGTCGACAGCCGCGCTGCAACCGCACGTTCACGTGCACGAAAGAGGATGAACTGATGACCGCCACGATCGACGTCGGTGAACTGACCTCGACCCTGTCGGCCATGCTGTCGGCCAACGGCTTCGACGCGTCACCCCTCGAGGTGGCCGACGGGTCGCTCGCCGATCGCTCCCTGATCGACAACGAATCGGCCGACGGCGGCCTGGCCGATGCGGTCCTGCTGCCCGCGCTGCTCAGCGAGGGCGAGCTGCCGGTGGCGATGGTCGTCGTGCGCGACGATGCCGGCGACGATGCTGACGCGCTGCGGAGCTCGGTCGCCGAACTGGTGGCCGGCGACGTCCGTGAGATCGCGCCCCAGGAGCCGGTGTCCGGCGTGGCCGCTCTGCTCGATGGGCTGCCGGCGCCGCTGACCGAAGCGGTGGCGATCACCGACGGCGACACGGTGATCGGATTCGTGGGCATCGCTGCCGACCGTCGGGGCGAGCCCGGCGACGAGGGTGCTACGGATGCCGCGCCCGAGCAGGTCGGCGAACCCTTTGCCCCGGACCCGATCGCCGCGGTGCCCCGCAACCCTCTGCCGATCGGCGCCGACATCGCCGGCCTCGAACTGCTGCGTCGCGTCGGTCTCGACGTCGCCGTCGAGCTGGGCCGCACCCGCATGACCCTCGACGAGGTGATGGGCCTCGACATCGGGTCGGTCATCGAACTCGATCGCCAGGTCGGCGCCCCCGTCGATGTGCGAGTGAACGACACCCTGATCGCCCGTGGCGAGGTCGTGGTGTTCGACGGCGAGTACGCCGTGCGGCTCACCGAGATCATCGACCGCCAGGCCGGCTGATGGCTTCGCTCGAGCTCTTCGTCCGGCTCCTGGTGAGCCTCGTCGTGATCGGCGGGATCATCCTCCTCCTACGCCGCTTCATCGACCGGGCCCCGATCGGCCCCGGCGGTGGCGCCCGGATCGAGGTGCTGGCCCGGCGCGCCCTCGGTCGACAATCGTCGTTGCTGCTGGTGCAGTGCGGGGGCAGAACCATGCTGCTCGGGGCCGACAACGACCGGACGACCCTGCTGGCCGAGGGCCCGGATCTGGCCCTCGCCCCCGACGAGGTCACCCTCGACCTCGCCCAGCTCTCGACGGTCCGTCGACCGGCCGCGGCCGCCCTCGGGCCTGGCGCCACCGACGACATCATCTCGGTCGACGAGATCCTCGGCGATCTCGACGCGGGTAGCGAGCCCGCCGCGACCGGCTCCGACGGTGATCCCGTCGAGGCCCTTCTCGCCCTTTCCACGACTGGCGCACGGACGCGTCAGAGCGGACCTCGGTCCGCACCGGCACGGATGAGTGTGATCCAAGCCCTCCGGGAGGCCACGGTCCGCAAGGGCTGACGCAATCCCGGGGGCGGAGGCACCCCCAACATGTCCACCGACGCCGTCGTCCGACCTCTCGGGCGTCCGTCAACGATCTCGAGGCTGTGGCCGGCCGCCATCCAGATGGCGCGACGACTCGCAGCGCTTGCGCTGGTGGTCGCCGTCGCGGCGACCGCGGTGCTCGCCGTCGCGTCGCCTGCCGCGGCGCAGAACCCGCCCGAGCAACCCCAACCCGACCTCCCCGAGGTCGAGCTTCGCGACGACGAGGACACGACGTTCCAACAGACGGTCGAGGACATTCAGAACCCCGACATCGCCATCCAGGTCGGCAACGGCGAGCCATCGCAGTCGGTCCTGCTGATCGTCGGCCTGGCGATCCTGTCGCTCGCCCCGTCGCTGGTCGTGATGCTGACGAGCTTCACCCGGATCGTCGTGGTGCTCTCGCTCACCCGCAACGCCCTCGGTCTCCAGGGGGTGCCTCCCAACCAGGTGCTGGTCGGGCTCGCCTTGTTCCTGACCCTGTTCGTGATGGCCCCGACGTTCACCGAGATCAACGACCTCGCCATCCAGCCCTACCTCGACGGGGTGATCGGCCACGACGAGGCCTACCAGCGGGCCGAGGCGCCGCTGCGGGCCTTCATGCTCGACCACACCCGGGCCGGCGAACTCGAGCTGATGCTCGACGCCCGCGGCGACGCCCGACCCGATCAGCCCGAGGACGTGGCCATGTCGGCTCTCGTGCCGGCGTTCCTGCTCTCCGAACTGAAGACGGCGTTCATCATGGGGTTCGTCATCTTCCTGCCCTTCCTGGTGATCGACATCGTCGTCTCGGCCAGCCTCATGTCGCTGGGCATGATGATGCTGCCCCCGGTCTTCGTGTCGCTCCCGTTCAAGCTCCTGCTCTTCGTGATGGTCGGCGGTTGGTCGCTGATCGCCGAGACCCTGCTCACCAGCTTCGCCTAGCCGTCGGGGTTGCTTCCCCGCGCCCGCAAACGAGAAAGAGGCACCGTGGACGAATCCGCCGTGATGGACATCGTGATCGACGCCATGTGGACCGCAGCGCGCGTCTCGGCCCCGATCCTGCTCACCGCCGTGTTGGTCGGCGTCTTCGTCGGCCTGCTCCAGTCGGTCACCCAGATCCAGGAACAGACCCTGTCGTTCGTTCCCAAGTTCGCCGCCGTCGGCGTCGCCATCGCCGTGAGCGGGGGCTGGATGCTCCAGACGATGATCACCTTCACTCGCGACCTGATCGACGGCATCCCCGGANNTTCGTGTTGGTGATGACACGGCTGCTGGCCGTGCTCTTCACCGCGCCTCCCTTCAGCGGCGGCATGGTGCCGACCCGGGTCCGCCTCGCCGTGGCGGTCGCCGTCGCCTTCGCCGTCACCCCCCACACCCTGGCCACCCAGGCCGGTGAGGTGGAGATGATGGGGACGGGGGCGTTCATGGTCGCCGTCGTCTACCAGGCGGTGGTCGGCACCCTGCTCGGCTACGTGATCCAACTCCTGGTCTCGGCCCTCCAGGTGGCGGGCGCCATGATCGACTTCAGCGCCGGCCTGTCGGCGGCGTCGGTGTTCGACCCGGCGACCCAGAGCCAGGCCTCGCCCACCTCCCGGCTCTACCAGATGATGCTGCTGGTGCTCATCGTGGTCACCGACGGCCACCTGTTGCTGATCCGCGGTGTGGTCCGCAGCTACGAGGCCGCGCCGCTCGGTGGCTTGCGGCTCGATTCGATCCCCACCGTGCTCGGCGAGGGTGCTGCCCAGCTGATGCTGGCCGCCATCGAGGTCGCGTTCCCGGTCCTCGTCGCCCTCCTGCTCACCGAGGTCGTGCTCGGCCTCGCCGCCCGGGCCGCCCCCAAGCTCAACGTGATGATCCTCGGCTTCGCCTCGAAGTCGCTGATCATGATGATCACCTTCGCCCTCGCCGTGCCCCTGGCGGTGCGGGCCACCGATTCCCTGTTCGACCGGGGTGTGCGGTGGGGCTTCTCGTTGGTCGGGGGGTGAGGCGTGGCCAAGAACGACACCGGTGACAAGACGGAGAAACCGACACCGAAGAAGCTGCGCGAGGCCCGCAAGAAGGGGCAGATCCCGCGATCGCCCGACCTGGTCGGCTGGGTGGTGCTGTTCGTGTCGAGCTTCGTATTGCCCTCGGCCGTCACCTCGACGGCGCGAGCCCTGTCGACCCTCACCACCGACGGTTTGGCCGCCGCGGCCGCCGGCGACGACGGGCGCGTGATGTCGCTCGGCGCCGAGATCCCGGCCCTCGCCGGCCTCGCGATGGCGCCCCTGCTCGCCGTGGCGTTCATGGTCACCGCCCTCGGCATGGTCGTGCAAGGCGGCGTGGCCCTCTCGCTCGACCCCCTCAAGCCGAAGGCCGAACGCATCTCGCCCAAGGCCGGGATCAAGCGACTGTTCAGTTCCCAGAGCCTGGTCGATACCGGCAAGGCGGTCGCTCGCCTCGTCGTGCTCGGGGCCCTGGTCGCCAACGTCATCACCGGTGCCATCACCGCCTATCTCGGCAGCGCCAGCACCGACCTGGGCGTGATCGGCCCGCTCCTCGCGGCCGACGTGTTGCTGCTGGTACGCCTGGCCGCGATCGCCGGGATCGTGGTGGGCTTCGGCGACTACGCCTTCCAGCGCCACAAGATCAACAAGCAGCTCAAGATGTCGAAGCACGAGGTGAAGCAGGAGACGAAGAACTCCGAGGGCGACGCGATGGTGCGCCAGCGACGCCGAGCGATGCACGCCCAGCTCAACCGCAACCAGATGTTGGCGGCGGTGCCCGATGCGTCGGTGGTCGTCGTCAACCCGACCCACGTCGCGGTGGCGCTCAAGTACGAGTCGGGCGGCGTCCCCCGGGTGGTGGCCAAGGGCGGCGACGACCTCGCCATGCGCATCCGCGAGCGTGCCTTCGGCGCCGGGGTCCCGGTGGTCGAGGTGCGACCGTTGGCTCGCGTCCTGTTCGACGTCGTCGACATCGGTTCCGAGGTGCCGGCCCGCCTCTACGAGGCGGTCGCCATCGTCATCGCATTCGTGATGCGGACACCGTCCTCCACCGTCGGGGGCGCGATCCGTCGCGTCAACGTACCGGGCCGTCTCGTGCGCGAATAGCAACCGATCGGGCACGGTCGGCGGGGCAGGGGCCGTTTCGGGGCAGAGCCGTTCGGACCAGGGCAACCGTTCGCCGGGCCCCTCATGGGTTGCACGCACGGTCCGAACCTCAGTGCCGAGATGCACGCGCTCAGGACGAGCTCGTGCGGAGGCCATGGACGGCACGTCGAAGGACGTGAGTGTGAATCGAACCTTGACCGGTGGCGGACTGCTGTCCGCCGGCGTGATCGCCATCGTTGCCCTGATGGTCATGCCCCTGCCCGGTTTCGTGCTCGACCTCCTGCTCAGCACCAACATCGCCTTCGCCGTGCTGCTGCTGCTCACGACGATCCTCACCGTGCGAGCCCTCGACATGGCGTCGTTCCCGTCGCTGCTGCTGATCGCCACCCTCTTCCGCTTGGCCCTCAACGTGTCGTCGACCCGGCTCATCCTCACCACCGGTTCGGCCGGCGGCGTGATCGAGGCGTTCGGTTCGTTCGTGGTCGGCGGCTCGGTCGTCGTCGGCCTCGTCGTGTTCTTGATCCTCGTCGTGATCCAGTTCGTCGTGATCACCAACGGTTCGTCGCGCGTGGCCGAGGTGGGTGCCCGTTTCACCCTCGACGCGCTGCCCGGCAAGCAGATGGCGATCGACGCCGACCTCGGGGCCGGTCTGATCGACGAGGAGACCGCCCGTCGGCGTCGCCAAGAGGTGGCCGCCGAGGCCGACTTCTACGGTGCGATGGACGGTGCCTCGAAGTTCGTGAAGGGCGACGCCATCGCCGGTGTGTTGATCACCCTGATCAACCTCATCGGCGGTCTCGTGATCGGCGTGGCCCAGAACGGGATGTCGTTCGGCGAGGCGGTCAGCCGCTTCTCGACCCTGACGATCGGCGACGGCCTCGTCTCCCAGATCCCGGCGCTGCTGATCTCGATCGCTTCGGGCATGATCGTCACCCGGGCCTCGGGTGACCGCGACCTCGGCACCGACGTCGTCGCTCAGATCGCGGCCCAACACCAGGCCCTTCGCTATGGCGGCATCACCATCCTCCTCCTCGGCCTGGCCCCCGGCCTGCCCCTGTTGCCCTTCGGTGTCGTGGGCTCCGCGATGTTCTTCGGCGGCCGTCGCCTCGCCGATCGGGCCGACCGCGAGGCGGTGGCGTCGGCGGCGATCGAGGCCGAGAAGACGGCGCCGACCGACGAGCAATCACAGCAGCAGGAGCTGGCGTTCGAGATCCGGCCCGAGCCGCTCGGTCTCGAACTCGCCCTCGACATGATCGACCTGGTCGACCCCGCCGGCGGTGGCGACCTCCTCGACCGGGTGCGAGCCCTGCGACGCAAGATCGCCCTCGAGATCGGCCTGATCATCCCGGCGGTCCGGACCCGCGACAACGCCGATCTGGCCTCGGGGGAATACGTCATCACCGTGCACGGCGTCGAGATGGCCAAGGGCACCGCACCGGTCGGCCACGTCCTGGTGATCGCCGACGACCTCACCCAGTTCCCCGGACCCGAGACGACCGAGCCGGTGTTCGGGCTGCCGGCCAAATGGCTGCGGGCCGAGCGCATGGCGCTGGCCGAGGCCGTGGGCGCCACCACCGTCGACCGGGCCTCGGTGATCACGACCCACCTGGCCGAGACGATCCGACGCCACGCGTCGGCGCTGCTCAGCCGACAGGAGGTGAAGGAGCTGATCGAGCTGGTGCGCGAGTCCGACCCGGCGGTGGTCGACGAGCTCGTGTCGGCCGACCTCACCGTCGCCGAGGTGCAGCGGGTGCTCCAGGACCTGCTCGCCGAGGAGGTCCCGATCCGCGACATGGTCCGCATCCTCGACGTGCTCGGCGAACGGGCCCGCGCCACTCGCGACCTTCCCGAGCTCGTCGAGGCGGTGCGCCGCGAACTCGGCCCGTCGATCTCCGGTCGCTACGCCGACGACGGCGGCCAACTCGCGTCGCTCACCCTCGAGACCAGCCTCGAACAGGGGTTGATCGGCTCGCTCCAACCCGGCCCCCAGGGCCTCGACTTCGCCCTCGACCCCACCCTGCTGCAGCGCCTGATCGGCGGGGTGCGCGCCGCATCGGTGCGGGTGGAGCAACGCGGCATCGAGCCCGTCCTGATCGTGGCCCGTCCCCTGCGGCGGCCGCTCCGCAAACTGCTGGCGCTCACCGATCTCGCGCTGCCGGTGCTCTGCACCGAGGAGATCGGTCCCCAGGTACAGATCGACAACACCGAGGTGGTGAACCTTGAATCCGAATCACAGCCGCTTCTCGGGGCCTGACCTCGAGCGGCTTCTCGACGACGTTCGAGCCGAGTTCGGCGACGACGTGACGATCGTCGAAGCCAACAAGATCCGCTCTGGCGGCGTCGGTGGCTTCTTCGCGAAGGAACTGTTCGAGATCGTGGTCGACGTCGATGCGTCGAACCCCTCGCTGCTCCCCGACGACCTCGACATCGTGCCGGCCGACGAGGAGGAGGCCGAGCTCCTCCGGTCGTCCGACCTGCTCGACGCGTCCCTTGACGCCGCAGCCGGCTCCGACCTCGGTCCCGGGTTCGCCGACCTGCTCCGGCAGGAGCTCGGGCGGCAGTGGATCGAGGAGGCGACCCTGGTCGACGAACCGACCGAGGCTGCCCCGCCGGCCGCGAGCATGGCGGTGGCCGACACTCCCGCCGCTCGGGCTCCTCGCCACTTCGACCCCGATGACATCGCCGACACCCCGGCCGTGCCGGCCGGGGTCGGAGACGCCGACGCTGACGATCTGGTTGCACTACGGGCACAGGTGGTGCAGCCGATCCAGCTCGGACGGCCCCTCGACGACGAACCGGTCACGCCGGTGAACCCGGCCGCAACGGCCACGCCGGCCACCACGGCCACCCACGCCGTGCCGGGCGACGATGCCGCCGACCGCTCGCCGCTCCGGCCCCTGGCCGGCCCCGACCGTCCGGTCGACCTCGACGACGACCTGCGTCGCGCCGCGATCGGCCCGATCGAGGTCGACGCGGAACCGTTGGCCAGCACTCGCGCCAAGGATCGCGCCACCGAACGCTCCGACGACCGTGCTCGAACACCGGCTCGCTCGTCGAGTGGGCGGGCCGGCAACCGAGCGGTGCTCGGGCGCTCGGGCATCTGGGCCCGGCTGAGCGCAGCCCACGACGAACCGAGTCTCGTCCACGCCGACGACGACGCCGGCACCGTGGTCATCATCGGCGACCTCGAGCCGGCCATGTTGGCCGCCCGTCGCCGTCAGCGCGATCGGCTGCTCGGCTCCGGGTCTCTCCTGGTCCTTTCGGACCGGGGACAGGTGACCGGCCTGCCGTCGTGGCAGTTCGTCGAGGACGAGGCCTCCCTCCTGCACCATCTGGCCGCCGGTCGGGAGAACCCCGGCGGACCCGAGCGGAGGCTCGTCGTGATCGACGCACCCCTCGATGCTCCCGGGCTCGGCCCGTTGCTGGGCCGGCTTCAGACCCGGCTCGCGATCCTCGCGATCTCGGGGGCCCCGACGGCCGACGAGCTGTCGCGAGCGATCCACGCCGCCGGCGTGCCCGCCGCCGTCGACCTCGTCGCCCCCGTCGGCGCCGGTCGTGTCGTGTCCTATCTCGACGCCGAGATCCCGCTGTGGAGCGTCGCTGGGCATCGCCTGACCCCCGAACTGATCGTCGCCCTCCGAGCGGATGCCGCCATGAACGACCCGGCCGACCGTCCCGAGGCCGACTGATCGATGGCCGGCGAGCTCGACGACCGCACGACCGACGCCACGGTCGAGGACCCCAAGGCGGCGGCCCGCGCCGCCGCGCTGGCGGCCGCCAAGGAGCAGCAGCATCTCCAGATGATCGCTGCCGGCCACGAGGCCAGTCGCCAGTTGGTGGTCGGCTGGGCGATGGTCGCAGCGCTCGTGATCGGCTCGCCCGCCCTGGCCGATGCGGTCTACGGGCGTGGGCCGATCGAGTCGGCGCTCGGCCGGTTCGCCGCGTGCCTGGCGGCGTGCCTGTTCGCCGGCAACCTGATCGCCAACCAGCTCGAGAAGGCGCCGGACCCCGAGCCGGAGGACGACGAATCGAAGGGCGAGGACGGCACCGAGACCGATCCGACGGCGAACCGTCCTGTTGATCTGGCCGGAGCGGCCGACACTCGCTGAATGGCTGGGCTGGCACCTCGCCGCCCGAAAGCACCGGAGAGACCCCCTGAGGAGCTACTGTCGTGGTGATGATCGTTGAATCGACGCGCTTCGGTTCGTTCGAAGTCGACGAGGCGCGCTCGATCGAGTTCTCCGAGGGAATCATGGGGTTCCCGGGCTCGACTCGATACGTGATCGTCGAGGTCGAGGAGTCGCCCTACTCGTGGCTGCAGAGCCTCGACGAAGCCGAGGTCGCGTTCCTGACCGTCGAGCCGTGGGCCTTCTACCCGGATTACGATCTCGAACTGAGTGCCCAACACCAGGATGAACTGGCGATCACGTCGCCGGACCAGACGGCGGTGTTGGTGTTGCTGACCGTGCACCGCGCCGACGGGGCCGACGACGTCGAACTGACCGCCAACCTCTTGGGGCCGGTCGTGATCAACTCCGAGTCGCGTGCCGCCCGCCAGGTCGTGCTCGAGAAGACCCCGTACACCACCCGAGAGCCGTTGGTCGCCTGATGTTGGTCCTGTCCCGCCGTGAATCCCAGTCGATCGTCATCGGGAACGACATCGTCGTCACCGTGATCGAGATCCGGGGCGATCACGTGCGGCTCGGGATCGATGCACCCCGTTCGATCACGGTGCACCGCCAGGAAGTGGCTGCCGCCATCGAGGCTGCCAACAAGGAAGCCGCCCAGTCGGGCCCGGTCGACGCCGCGCTGCTGCCGAAGCTGCCCGGCGCAGGGGCAGCAGCTGGGGGAGCACAGGGCGCCAAGCCGGCCGCCCCGAAGTCAGGTGGCAAGGCCCCGTCCGGCAAGGCCCCGAAGATCCCGCCCCCTCCTCCGACCTGAGCAAGGTCGTCTCGCCGCCGGCGGCCACCCACGCCGCGAATTCAGTGGCAGGATCTGCCCACATGGGACTCGTTGTCGACAACGTCCCACCGAATGTGGTTCATTGCCGTCAAAGAACCACCCAAAAGGGCTGAACCCGCCCAAGCCGCGAGTTGTGAGCGC
>JAWSVN010000266.1:0-753 GCA_033851875.1 Acidimicrobiales bacterium | reverse complement strand
GTGTGACACCGATCGAGGGCGTTTCAGCCTGGATTGCTTCGACGGACGTTCGTCGTGTCAGGATCCCGGCGTGAAGTACCAAGACGTCGCCGCCGCTTCGCTCGCCCCGGTCAGCCCCGACCTCGCCGTGCCCGACTCGGTGTCGACCGACCACCCGGCCCGCCGACTGCGCGACGCCATCGAGCCGCTCGCCATGCACGCCGTCTGGTCGCCGCTCGTGCACGAACGGGCCGAGCCGCTCGGCCTCGACTTCTTCATGACCTACGTGTGGGGCCGGGCATGCGTCCTCGGTGAACCGACGGGCGCGGTCGTGGCCTCGGCCTTCGGGTCGTTCCAGCCGGCCGTGATCGCCGGCGTCTACGACGCAGCCCGCGGCCTCGTCGACCGCACGACGATGGTCGACCTCGTGTGGTCGGCGACCGGTGAGAGCCTCCGGGCGACGCTCGCCGACGATGCCGGTGCCGATGACGATGCAGCGGGACAGCTCGCCGATCGACTCCTCGCTGCGGTGGCCGAACTGGACGCGGTCGGGCTGCCGCTGTTCGCCGCCGTCCAGGCCCTCGAGCGACCCGCCGACCCGTTCGCTGCGCTGTGGCAGGCGTGCCTGGCACTGCGGGAGCATCGCGGCGACATCCACCTCGCCGCCTACGGCTCGGCCGGACCCGATGCGGTCGAGATGAACATCCTCACCGAGTGCTGGCTCGGCTACCCGCTCGGCGAATACAGCGGTACCCGGGCCTGGCCGGAGGACCG
>JAWSVN010000089.1:0-11259 GCA_033851875.1 Acidimicrobiales bacterium | reverse complement strand
ACGGCATCGAAGACCCGGTCGACCTCGGGCCGGATGGCGACGAGGTCGTCGATGGTGAAGAACCGGCGCACGTTGCGGCGGGGCTCGCGCCAGAACTGCAGCTCGTAGTGTTGGGCGGCGAGGGCGTCGGCCACCTCCCTCGGCGTGGCCCCCACCTCGGGTCGAGGCCCGTCGGCCCGCAACGGGAACACCCGCTCCCAGTAGCGGACCACGCGGGTGGGCACGTCGTTGGGGGTGGCAGTGTTGGGGGTGGCAGCGTCGAGGTCGATCTCGTCGATCGTCAGCTCGCCGGCGGCGATCGCCTCGTCCAAGGGGCGACCGAGCGCCGGCACCACCACCCGGCCGTCGGCGACCGCCCAGTCGACGTCGAACACGTCGGCCGCCGGGCCCTCTCGCCCCTCGGCCAGCAGCGACCACCACCACGGGTTTCGGTGGGGCTCGACCGCCGAGGTGTGGTTGGGGACGAGGTCGACGATCACCCCGAGGCCGGCGTCGCGGGCTCGCTCGCACAACGCCCGCAGGCCGTCCGCCCCGCCGAGCGCAGCCCGAACCTGGTCGGGCCGCACCACGTCGTAGCCGTGCGTCGAGCCGGTGACCGCCTCGGCGACGGGGGAGAGGTAGAGGTGCGACACGCCGAGGGCGGCGATGTCGTCGACGGCGCGCGCCGCGTCGGCGAACGTGCACGCCGGGCCGAGCTGGAGGCGGTAGGTGGCCGCCGGGTCGAGACGCGAAGTGGTCATGGCTCCATGGTGTTCCCTGCAGCGGGCGCCTTCACCCACCGGACAGGTGTCACGCCTCGCCGCGCTGGCGTCGGTCGATCTCCTCGACCTCTTGGCGGGCCGCTTCGAGGGCGCCGAGCTCCTCGGTGAGGCGGGTCAGGTCGCTCGTCGACGAGTCGACGGCGAACGAGGTGGCGCCGGTGATCGTCTGGGCGGTGAGTTCCTCGAACGTCTCCACCGCCCGGGTCGCCTCGGCCACCTGGGGTTGTCGGGTCGACGCCGGCAGCCGGGCGATGTTGATCAGGTGGCGGTCGAGGCGTAGGGCGTGCTCCTCGAGTTGGCCGAGGGTGACGGCCAGCGACGCATCGCTCGCCGCGGCTGAACGCACCGACGCCACCGCGTCGCGCAGACGGCGGTGGAGTCGGGCTTCCGCTTCGTGGGATCCGTACCAGTTGGCCGGCACGTCGAGCTCGACTCCGGGCACGATCTGCAGCGAGCGATCGGCCGACCGTTTCACCGCCTTGGCGCCGGCCAGGTAGATGCCGGCCCCGACGGCCGCCAACACACCGAGACCGAGGAGGACGACGACGAAGCTCACGCCTCGAATCTAGCCGTCAGCCGGCCGCAGCTCTGATCGCGAGGATGATGCCGATCACGATCAGCACGGCGATCACCGTCGCGATGATCTTGACCTTGCTCCACGGCCGTTCGCCGTGGATCTCACCGGTGGCGCCGTTGATGAACACCTGCCACGGCTGGTTGTCGTAGATCACCGTCAGCAACCACACCGGCAGCAGCACGTGCTTGTAGGTGACGCTGGCGAGGTAGGTCTTCTTCGAGTTGATGCGCTGGTGGTCGCCGCCGATGTCGCGGCGGATCGACGAGTCGATCTGGGGCTGCATCTTGTCCTGCGCCTCGACGAAGCACTCCTCGATGTTGCGGTCGTAGGTCCTCGAGACGTGACCGGCCAGGTAGTCGAGGCTGAACGGCTGCAGGGCGTTGGTCGTCGGCCACGGCTCGAGCTTCTCGATGAAGCGCTTCTCGAGGCCGGTGTTGCCCTGCACGGTGATGTCGTCGAAGGCGTTGAACACCCGACCGCTCGCCGGCCGCCAGCGGATCTCGGTGACGGTCCGCTTGTTGTCGCCGTGGCCGACCGTGCGGGTGTGGTTGGTGCCGCGCTGACCCTTGTAGTCGGTGGTCGCCTCGGCATCGAAGGTGAAATAGGCGGCGTAGACGCTGGAGAAGCTGCCGTGGGACGAGTACTTCTTGAACTCGTTCGGGGCGAACCAGCGGCCGTTGATCCACTTCTCGAGGATCTCCTTGGCCTGGTCGTCGCTGACCTGGAACGGCAGGACGCCGTCGACGGCGAGGCGGTCGGGGGCCTCGTGGACATCGGTCCGCTGCAGCGGGGTGGCGCAGTAGGGGCAGCGGGTCGACGTGAACGTGCCGGTGAAGGTGGTGTGGCCACCGCAGTTCTGGCAGATGATCTCCTTCTCGCCCTCGTAGTGAGCGAGGCGGTCACCCATCCCGTGGGCGGCCGCCATCGCCCGCTTGATGGCCTGCTCCTCCACCGCGGCGCCTGCGGCGTGCACGATCTCCTCGGCGTTGCCACAGTGGGTGCACTTGAGGCCCTGGGTGGGGATGTCGAACACGAGGGTGCCGCCGCACGCCGAACACGGTCGGTCGCCGACGTCTTCCTGCTCGTAGTAGCTCTCGTAGACCGACGGGTCGTCGCTGAACTCGTCGCGCGCGTCAGCCGTGGGGGCGACAGGGGAGGCCGGCGCCGGCGTGGGGGCCGGGCGGTTCACCGCCGTGCCGGGCATCGGTGGCGGCGTCGGGCCACCGCCGGGCGGCATCGGCGGAGGCATGGGCGGCGGGGCGGGTGCTCCGGACGGCGGCATCGGCCGGGGCATGGGCGGCGGGGCGGGTGCTCCCGACGGCGGCATCGGTGGCGGGGAAGGCTGAGGCGAGCCCCCTGGTGGTTGCGGGGGCTGGGGAGGCTGCGGGCCGGTCATGGCGGCGGCTTACGACGCCGGGGGAGCCGGAGGCGGATCGGTGGGCAGGGGCGGCGGGGCGGCGAACAGGGTCGCCAGCGCCGGCACGTCCTTGGCGGCGGTCCAGGCGGCCATGCCGGCCGTCCAGACGAGCGAGTCGGCCTGCATCTCGCCGGTGTTGAGACCGGTGCGCATCTGGTCGACCGTGAACGGGCCGGCCTGCTGACCGTTGATCGCCACGTGGTAGGTCACCTGCTGGGGCAGGGGAGGCGGAGCGGAGGCCTGCTGCTGAGGCTGCCCGAAGCCGCCGCCCATGTTCTGCGCCATCTGGTTGGCCATGTTCATGCCCATGGCCATGCCCATCATGTCGCCCATGGCGCCGGAGCCGCCGGGGTTCTCGGCAGCGGCCATCATCGAGTCGGCCATCTTCACCTGGGTGTAGGCGCCGAGGTTGTCGCCGACCTGGTCGAGGAACTGGCTCTCCTCGGCACCGCGGGCGGTGCCTCGGGTGATCGCCTGGCGGATCTCCTCGGGCAGCGACACCTTCATGTCGATCGCCGGGATGGCGAGGCCGAACTCGTCGTCGACCCGCTCCACCACGTACTCGCGGAGCTTTTCCGACAGCTCCCGCTGCCGGCCCTGGAGGTCGATCACGCCCAGGCCGGTCTCGAGGACCATGTCGCTGAACGCCCCGACGATCACCTGGCGGATCAGTTCGGTGATCTCGGCGACGTCGACGTTGGAGTCGGTGCCGATCACCTCGCGCAGGAAGATCGCCGTGTCGTCGACCTTCACCTGGCACATGCCGTTGGCCCGGACCTCGACCATCTTGAAGTCGGGATCCCGCACGACGACCGGGGTGGGGGTGCCCCACTTCACCTCGGTCATCCGGGTGTTGATGAAGTAGACCTCGCTGCGGAACGGGCTGTCGAAGCCGTGCTTCCAGCCCTGCAGGGTGCTGAGGAGGGGCAGGTTCTCGGTGGTGAGCTCGTAGTGGCCGGGCTCGAACTGGTCGGCCAGCGACCCCCGGTAGACGAACACGGCCCGCTGGCCCTCACGGACGATGAGCTGAGCGCCGTTCTTGATCTCGTTCTGGTAGCGGGGGAACCGCCAGGCGAGCGTGGTTCGAGAGTCGTCGAAGTACTCGATGATGTCGACCAGCTCGTTGCGCAGCTTGTCCATCAGGCCCATCAGGTCCCTCCTCAGGGGTTCGTCAGCGGTGGTTTGCACCGTACGTCGTCGGTCGGCCGTCGCAGGGCCGATGTTAGAGGCCCTGGTGGCGCGGCTGCTGTAGCCGCAGCCTCACAACGTCTGTGACGGCGGTCATGTTCCCATCGGGGCCGTCGGGGTGCGCGGCCGGGCGTCGTGGTCCGGTGCGGAACGGGTGGGGCAACTAGGTTGCTCGGGCCGCACCAAACGCCCGGCACGTGAACGAAGGGACGACCGTCATGACCGACCTCACCAAGATCCTGCTCGACGAGTCGGAGATGCCGACCCAGTGGTACAACCTCGTGCCCGACCTGCCCGAGCCGCCGCCCCCGGCCCTCCATCCCGGCACCCGCGAGCCGGCCGGCCCCGACGACTTCGCCCCCCTGTTCCCGATGGCGCTGATCATGCAGGAGGTCAGCCAGGACCGCTTCATCGACATCCCCGAAGAGGTCCAGGACGTCTACAAGCTGTGGCGGCCCTCGCCCCTGTTCCGGGCCCGCCGCCTGGAGAAGGCCCTCGATACCCCCGCCCGCATCTACTACAAGTACGAGGGCGTGAGCCCGGCCGGCTCCCACAAGCCCAACACCTCGGTGCCCCAGGCGTATTACAACAAGCTCGAGGGCATCAAGAAGCTCACCACCGAGACCGGGGCCGGTCAGTGGGGCACGGCCCTCGCCTTCGCCTGCGCCCTGTTCGAGATGGAGTGCGAGGTCTGGCAGGTGCGGGCCAGCTACGACGCCAAGCCCTACCGCAAGGCGATGATCGAGACCTTCGGGGCCACGATCCACCCGAGCCCGAGCGACGTGACCGAGTACGGCCGCAAGCTCCTGGCCGACAACCCCGACAACCCCGGCAGCCTCGGGATCGCCATCTCCGAGGCCGTCGAGATGGCGGCCCCGAACCCCGAGGTCCGCTACGCCCTCGGCTCGGTCCTCAACCACGTCTTGATGCACCAGACGATCATCGGCGAGGAGGCCCTCAAGCAGCTGGCCAAGGTCGACGACACGCCCGACGTGATCGTGGCCTGCACCGGTGGCGGCTCGAACTTCGCCGGGCTCACGTTCCCGTTCCTGCGCGAGAAGCTGGCGGGCAACATCTCGCCCCGCATCAAGGCGGTGGAGCCCGCGGCGTGCCCGTCGCTGACCAAGGGCGTCTACGCCTACGACTTCGGCGACACCGCCGGCATGACGCCGCTGATGAAGATGCACACCCTCGGCCACGACTTCATCCCCGACGAGATCCACGCCGGCGGCCTCCGCTACCACGGCATGTCGCCCCTGATCAGCCACATCTACGAGCTCGGTCTGATCGAGGCCGAGGCAATCCATCAGACCGAGTGCTTCGACGCCGGCGTGAAGTTCGCCCGCACCGAGGGCATCGTGCCGGCCCCCGAACCGACCCACGCCCTTGCCGGCGCCGTTCGCGAGGCGCTCGAGGCCAAGGAGGCCGGTGAGGAACGCGTGATCCTGACCGCGCTCTGTGGCCACGGTTTGCTCGACATGGCGGCCTACGATCGGTACTTCTCGGGTGACATGGTCGACTACGCCTACCCGGAGGAGCGAGTGCAGGACGCCCTGACCCGCCTTCCCCAGGACCTCTAGGTCGACCGCCGCCCCACCTCCCGCATCCCTCAGCCCGCAACCCCAAGAGGCGACGACATGAGCCGCACCCACGACATCTCCATCCGATCCGGCGACGACGGCGAAGGCGACGACGAGCTCGCCGCGGTCGGTGCCGCAGGCGTCGCGGGTGCGGCGGCCGGGCTCGCCGCCGGGGCCGACGGTGACGATGCCTTGCTCGTCGAGGCGGCGACCGCCGTCGACGTGGCCGACGATGGCGAGGACGCGGCCGCTGCGGCGCTGCTCGCGGCCGAAGCCGGCGTCGACGATGACGACGACGACAACGCCGTGCTCGCGTGGCTGTTCCTCGCCGGCGTGTTCGGGGTGTTCCTGATCCTGGCGCTGTGGTCGATGAACGGCGAGGACGAGTTGGCGGTCGACGCCACCCCGTCGACGACGGTGGTCGACGGCGGCGACGGCGAGGTCGCCCTCACCCCGGCGGCGTTGGTGTTCCAGGTCGACGGCGACACGGTGACCCTCACGGGTTCGGTGCCCGACGAGGAGACCCGGGCCCAGTTGGTGTCGTTCGCCGAGGCCCGTTTCGGCACCGTGATCGACGAGCTCGTGGTCGACGATTCGACGACCCTCACCGGCGGCACGCTGAGCGTGGTCGGCACCGGCGTCGAGGGCGACCCCGACCCGGCCGGACTCCAGGCCGACGCTGCTGTGCTCGGGCTCGAGGCCGGCGACTTCGACGTGACCTTCGAGGCCGGGGAGTCGACCCCGGTCGACGCCGAGGTCGCCGTGGCGTCGTCGCTGATCACCCTCAGCGGCTCGTTCCCCGATCAGGCCACGCTCGACCAGTTCGTCGCCGACGTCGAGAGCGTCTACGGCGCCGGCAACGTCGACTCGTCGGGCCTCACGGTCGATCCCGACACGACGATGAACGGGTCGACGATCCGCATCACCGGCCTCGCCGACGCCGGCGACACCCGCGGCGAGGCCCTGCAGGCGGCCCTGGCCGGCTTCTTCGGCGGCTCGACGATCGATGCGTCGGGCCTCACCTTCGACACCTCGGCCGAGGCGCTCGGTCGCCTCGAGGACGAGCTGACCGCCGAGCTGGCGGCGTCGCCGATCCTGTTCAACACGGGCAGCTTCGACGTCGACGACTTCGCCGAGAACCAGGCGATCCTCGAGCGGGCGGCGGCGGCGATCAACGCCGCTCCGGGCGTGGCCGTCGAGGTGGTGGGTCACACCGACACCTCCGGTGACGCCGGCACCAACCAGCTCCTCAGCGAGGATCGTGCCAACGCTGTGTTGGATCGTCTGGTCGAGCTGGGCGTCGACGCCGACCGTCTGACCGCTCGTGGCGCCGGCGAGACCGAGCCGCTCCCCGAGGTCGACGGCGGGGCCGCCGAGAACCGGCGCATCGTCTTCGAGTTCGAGGGCGCCACGTCTGCCGACGACGCCGCCGATGACGAGACCGCCGACGAGGAGTCCGACGAGGGCTGACCGTCCCCCGGGCCCGACGGGTCCCGAACCTGTCGAAGAGACCGTCGCCTCGGGCGGCGGTCTCTTCGCGTTCCTGGGTCGAACGGCGGGGCCTCAGCCCTCGGTCGTGGTGGTGACGGCGAACTCGGGGGCCGTGGTCGTCGTGGTGGTGATGAGGATCTGCCGCTGCACGAAGTAGACGAGCACCGGCGTGTCGCTCGGTTCCTCGGGGTCGTCGGGGTTGCCGATGATCGACTGCAGTTCGAGCACCAGGTCGTTGGTGTCGGGCGCCTCGACGCCGATCAGCTCGAACTCGACGGTCTCGCCGTCGTAGGAGAACGACTCGACGATCACGTCGTTGCCTTCGGCCCACACCTCGGTGGTGATCTGGAGCTGCTGGGCCAGGATCTCGACCGGGGTCGGCTCCTCCTCGTCCTGCACGTCCTCCCGCTCGACCCAGGTGAGGCGCACCTCGAGCGACTCGCCGAGGCCGTCGTCGAGACGGCCGACGAGGTCGGACAGCGACGGCGGGTTGCCCGTGCCCGACGCGTCGATCAACAGCTCGCGGCCCGAGATCGTCACCCGCTCGACCCGGTCGGTGGGGTCGTGGTCGCTCAGCCACTGCTCGACGATCGGCGTGGCCCGGGACAGGAGGAGTTCCTCGTCGGTGAGCACGGTCGTCGTCGGCGCCTCGGTGGTCGTCGTGGTCGCTCGCTCCACCCGGTCCCACTCGACCGAGACCAGGAGCGAGTCGCCGAACACCCGTTGCAGGTCGTTGCGCAGCGTGTCGGCATCGAGGGGAGCGTCGAAGCTGCGCACCACGACGAACACCCGGCCGTCGTCGAACTCGACCTCGGGACTCCGGGCGAGCTCGGCGCCGGCGAGCCAGCTCTCGACGATGTCGGAGGCGGCGATCTGATCGTCGGAGGCGGCGACGGCATTGCGCGACGCCCGGTAGAGGGGGATCGCGATCGCCACCACCACCGCCGCGGTCAGCACTGCGGCGGCCACGAGACGACCCGAGGTGTTGGCGAGGCGACGAGGGGGGACGAAGCCGGTGACGACGAATACCACGACGCCGGCGAGGATGATCGCCGCCAGGTTGGTGATGTAGAGCAGGAGGGCACCGCGGGCGAACGTCATGTTGCCGGCCTCGAGGGTGATGCCGACCGTGCCGAGCGGCGGGACGAGTGCGACGGCGACCGCCACGCCCGGCAGCGCAGCCGAGGCGTCCTTGCGGACCGTGGCGTAGGCACCGGCGGTCCCGGCGCCGAGGGCCACGATCAGGTCGCGGATGTCGGGCGCGGTGCGGCCGGTGATCTCGGTGCCGAGGCCCGAGCCGTTGGGCAGGATCGCAGCCAGGGCGTAGGCGAGGAGGATCGACCATGCCGAGGCGGCGACCACCCAGGCGAAGTTGCTAGTCGCCTTCTTGAACAGGGCCATCGAGATGCAGCCGGCGGTGGCGAGTACCGGCGACATCAGCGGGGCCAGCAGCATGGCGCCGATCACCACGGCGGCCGAGTTGGCCGACAGGCCCATCACGGCGACGACCACCGACAGGGTCAGCATCACCGTGAAGCGGAACCCCCAATGGTCGCGCTTGATGATCGCCAGGTCGTTCATGACCCGACGGCGTTCCTCGGGGTCGAGGTGGCGATGCCACCACGTGCGCTTCGGCAGCGGCGCGGCGGGATCCTTGGGAGCCGCTGCCTCGGCGGGGGCCGGCGTCGGGCTCGGATTGTCGGTCGAGGTCATCGCCGTCAGGCCGTGTCGATGCGCAGGAACGACTCGGCGAGCCGGTCGTCGCCGAGCCCACCGGCCTTGGCCTGGGCCGCGCCCCACGCCCGCATCCGATCGGGCAGCCCCGACGGGTCTCGCATCTGGCTGTCGTGGCACAGCAGCGCTTCGACCTTGCGGTCGAAGGTGTCGGTGATGTCGTTCCACACGTTCGCGTTCGGGTGGGCCACGAGGTAGACCTCGGGCGCGGTGTGGGGCTCGAGGCCCTCGTCGGCCAGCAGCTCGGGGTAGGCGAACTCGTTGCGGGCCTCGGGATAGACCGCGCACAGGGTGGCCTCGCCGACGGCGAGATGATCCGGGTGCGACGCGTAGATGCGCTCGTAGTTCCGCTGCGGGCTCTGGGTGACCACCAGGTCGGGCTTCACCTGTCGGATCACCCGGCTGATGTCCTTGCGCAGCTCGAAGCTGGGCGTGACCTTGCCGTCCTCGTAGCCGAGGAAGTGGATCTCGGTGACGCCGACGACCTTGGCCGCGTCGGTCTGTTCACGCCGACGGATCTGCGCCATGTCGACGCGCGAGATCGTGTTGTCGAAGCCGCCGGCCTGGCCGTCGGTGACGATGCAGTAGACGACCCGGTCTCCCTGGTCGGTCCACTGTGCGGTGGAGGCGGCGCAGCCGAAGTCGAGGTCGTCGGGGTGGGCCGCGACCATCAGGATCGTGCGGGCCTCGTCGGTGCCGTTCATCGCTCCAACCTACTCGTCGCCCTTCCCTGTGGCGGGGGAGGGGCGACTAGGTTGCCCCCATGGCCACGATGTCTCCCGAAGAACGGCAGGACTATCTCGCTCGACCCCACGTCGGGGTACTCGGAGTCGACGACCCGGGACGTGGGCCGCTCACCGTGCCGATCTGGTACGCCTACGAACCGGGCGGGTTGGTCACGATCCTCACCCACCCGCAGTCGAGGAAGGCGAAGCTGATCCAGGCCGCCGGCCGGTTCAGCCTCTGCGTGCAGCGCGAGCGTCTGCCCTACAAGTACGTGATGGTCGAGGGGCCCGTGGTCGAGACGATCGAGTGCGACATCGAGGAGCACGCCCGACCGATGGCGCACCGCTACCTCGGCAAGGAGCTCGGCGACCAGTACGTCGAGGACGGCGACGACTCCACCAGCATCGTGATCCGCATGCAGCCCGAGCGCTGGTACAGCACCGACTACGGCAAGACCGCCGACTGAGAGGACGACGTGATGGGTGACCTCACGAGCAACGAGTTCGACACGATCCTGCTGGTGTTCCGCGTGATCGTGGGCCTGGTGTTCGCCGCCCACGGCGTGGCGAAACGACAGGGCGGGATCGACGGCACCGCCGGCTGGTTCGACTCGATGGGCATGAAGCCGGGGCGGGTCCACGCCCACCTGGCGTCGCTCACCGAGATCGTGGCCGGCGTGGCGCTGGCCCTCGGCCTGTTCACGCCGTTCGCGGCCGCCGCGATGGTCGGGGTGATGGTGGTGGCCGGCTACTCGGTGCACCGCGAGGCGTTCTTCATCGTGAAGAACGGCTGGGAGTACACGTTCAAGGTGGCGCTGATGGGCGTGATCGTGGCCGGGCTCGGGCCGGGTCAGTGGTCGGTCGACGGGGCGCTCGACCTCGTCGACTCGCTCAATGGCTTCGTCGGACTGGCGATCGCCATCGGCGTCGGCGTGGCCGGCGGTGTGGCCCAGCTGGCGCTGTTCTACCGACCGCCGACCGACTGACCCGCGGCCGCCCGGACCGATCAGGCGACGGCGGCGGCCAGCTTCTCGAGGGCCATGGCCCAACCCTGCTCGCCGGGGGATCCGGCCGGCACGCCGGCGTGGACCAACGACACGTGCACGCCGTCGTCGGCGGGGGTGATCGTGACCGTCACCTCGGTGGTCGTCGGCATGTCGCCGCCGGGCATGCCCATCTCCTCGGCGGTGAGGATGCGGCCGTCGGGGTCGGACATCGACTCGGTGTAGGAGAGGGTCGTCGTCGGGTCGATCGTGGTGTGTTCGCCGATGAACCACATCTGCATCTGGCCGTTGGGGGTGTCCATCTGCATGCAGACCCTGCGGGTGCCGCCGACGGTCAGGTCGATCTCGGCGACCGGGATCGTGGCGCCCTGGGGGCCGTACCAGGCGGCGAAGTGCTCGGGCACGGTCCACATCTCCCACATGCGATCGGCGGTGGTGGCGAAGGTGCGGTCGAGGCTGACGCTCGGGGTGGTCATGAGTGGTCTCCGGGTTGTTGGTCGAGGGAGCTGAGGTAGTCGCCGAGCTGGTCGAGGCGGTCTTCCCAGATCGCTCGGTACTGCTCGGTCCAGGCGGCGAGGGCCTGGAGGGGACGTGGGTCGAGGGTGCACGGTCGGTACTGGGCGCGACGGCCCTGGTTCACCAGGCCCGCCCGCTCGAGCACCTTGACGTGGCGCGAGATGGCCGGCAGCGACAGGTCGAACGGCTCGGCGAGTTCGTTGACGCTCGCTTCGCCCTCGGCGAGACGAGCGAGCATCGCCCGCCGCACCGGGTGGGCGAGGGCG
>JAWSVN010000265.1:1891-2048 GCA_033851875.1 Acidimicrobiales bacterium | reverse complement strand
GACCGCACCAGGGCGAACACGATGCCGAGGGTCCCACCAGAGCGAACCGGAGCGTCGACGGTCGGTCGGGGGTCGACGGCGGTCATGCGGTCACCTCTTCGGTCGCATCGAGCGATGCCAGGTCGGCGCCGGTCACGGCGAGGAAGACGGCCTCGAG
>JAWSVN010000265.1:0-1740 GCA_033851875.1 Acidimicrobiales bacterium | reverse complement strand
CGGGTGGCGACGTCGGCGCCGACGGTCGGTTCGTCGAGGAGGAGCAGGCGGGGCCGGTGCAGCAGGGCGCAGGCGGCGTGGAGGCGGCGGGCCTCGCCGCCCGACAGGTGCCGTCCCTGTCGACCGAGCAGGTCGGCCAGCCCGAGCTGCTCGGCGACGTCGACCGCCCGCGCTCGGGCGTCACGCCGGGTGAGGCCGTGGAGCTCGCCGAAGAACTCGAGGTTCTGGGCGACGGTGAGGGACGGGTAGATGCCGGTGTCCTGGGGAGCGACGCCGAGCAGCCGACTGGCCGCCGCCGGCTCACGACGCGGGTCGTGGCCCCCGATACAGACCCGGCCCTCGTCGGGCTCGGTGAGCCCGGCGATCACCGACAGCAACGTCGATTTTCCGGCCCCGTTCCGCCCGAGCAGGGCGACGATCTCGCCGTCCCCGACCGCCAGGTCGACGCCCCGGAGCGCCTCCACCTCGCCGTAGCGTTTGACCACGCCGTCGATCTCGAGCATCGATTGTCCCCCGTGTCCCCTGTGCCGCGAACCTGTGACCGCAGTCTCACGCGGTCACGATCGCCGCGCCAGCGGGTTTCCCCGCCGTTCGGGCACGGCAGCTCGGACGGATGCTCAGTCGAGGCGATCGGCGGCCCAGGGCAGCATGCGGCGCACGAGGTCGTCGAAGGCGGCCACGCCGAGCTCGACGTCCGCAGTGGCGGTGTCCTCGATGTGGGTGTGCGACAGCCCGTTGATCGAGGCGACGAAGAGCATCACGGTCGGCACACCGGCGATCACCATCTCGGCCGAGTCGTGCATCGGGCCCGACGGCATCACCTGGCGGACCCCGCTGCGGGTCTCGACGGCGTCGGCGGCGAACTCGACCAGGTCGGGCTCGAAGGCGATCGGATCGATCGACCACAACACGTCGAGCTCGCACTCGACGTCCTCCTCCGCCGCGATGCGAGCGGTGAGCTCCTCGAGGCCGGCGACGAGTTCGTCGAGCACGTCGCGCGACAGGTGCCGCATGTCGACGCTGAACTCCGTCCGACTGTTGACCGCGGTCGGCACGCTGGGGTGCACCCGCCACACGCCGACCGTGGTGAAGGCGTCGTGGGCGAGGCCGAGCTCGCGGATGGCGATCGCCATGCGCGACGCCGCGACCGTGGGGTCGCGACGGAGCGGGATCGGGGTGGCCCCGGCGTGACAGGCCTGCCCCTTGAGGCGCACCATGCGCCGCTCGACGCCGAGGATGCCGTGGAGGGCAGCGAGGGGCAGTTCGGCGGCCTCGAGGATCGGGCCCTGTTCGATGTGGATCTCGGCCGACGCCACGATCGACGACACGACGTCGCCGGCGGTCAGCGCCGTCTCGAGGTCGACCCCGTACTCGCGCACCACCTCGCCGAGGGTGCGGCCGTCGTTGTCGACCAGGTCGCGGACCGCGTCGACGTCGAGGGTGCCCGACACCGCTCCGGACCCGAACAGCGACCGCCCGAACCGGGCGCCCTCCTCGTCGGCCCAGTCGACCACGCTCACCGACACCGGGAGCTCGACGCCGTCGCGGTGCAGCGCCCGCAGCACCTCGGCGCCGGCCAAAACGCCGAGGCAGCCGTCGAGCCAGCCGCCGTTGGGCACCGAGTCGAGGTGGCTGCCGAGCACGACCCGCTCGGGGCGAGCCCCCTGGAGGGTCACCCACAGGTTGCCGGCGGGGTCGGTCGAGATGTCCACCGGGATGCCGTCGAAGGTCGACACGAAC
>JAWSVN010000088.1:26534-29617 GCA_033851875.1 Acidimicrobiales bacterium | reverse complement strand
CTCGTCACCGACATCGACCCCTCGAGGGCGAGGGCGTTGCCGATGGCGATCACGGTGTCGCCCACCCCGGCGTCGCTGGCGGCGAGCGACGCCGAGGTGAGGCCGGTGGTGTCGGTCACCTGGAGGACGGCGACATCGGCGCTCGTGTCGAGGCCGATCAGGGTCGCCTCCCGAGCGGTGTCGTCGGAGTCGAGGGCGACGGTGATCGTGGTGGCGCCGTCGACGACGTGGGCGTTGGTGAGGATGTAACCGGCGTCGGCGTCGATGACGACGCCGGTTCCCGCCCCGGACGACTGGGCGGCGAACGAGCGCCCGGGGCGGGAGATCACGGTCTCGACGATCGTCTCGATGGAGACGACCGACGAGTCGAGCGAGTCGACGACGGCGCCGATGTCGAGGGCGGCGCCCTCACTGAAGGCGACGGTGGTCGCGGCGGGGGCGGTGACGGCGGCGGACTCCTGGCCGGTGAGATCCGCGGCCAGGAATCCGCCGAGTGCACCTGCCCCGAGAGAGGCCGCCACGGTGAGCGCCGACACCGCGAGGCGTCGGCGGGACCGTGGCGGAACGATGCTTGACCCGTTGGCCTCGCTCGGACGGGAGAGAGCGCCCGAGGGCTGGGGTCGAGGGGCACCGCTGACACTGCGAGGGTCGACCGGCGGTGAGGGGAGAGTATGGGCACCGGTCGGGGTCGCAGCGGTCTGTGGATCCATGGGCTTCATCGTGCGCCCCGCACCTGAAGCCGCCCTTGGAGCTGTCTGGGAATTCCCGCAGAGTGTCAGCCTCAGAGTGGGTTGGTGTCGCTGTCGCTTTCGTCGGTCGTGTCGCCCTCGAGGAGGCGCTGGGCGCCCCCGATGAAGGTCAAAAGGGCGCCGGTCACGTGACGTTCGGTGTCGGCGAAGACCTTGGTCGCCGCCTCGGAGTAGCTGCGTCCGGCGGCGACGACGTCGTCGCTCAGCACGCGGTCGTCGTCACGCCGGGGGTAGGTGCCGCCGACGATCTCGTCGTAGGCGCCACCGTCGACCCACGCCTGGAGTTCGGCCGCCCGCACCACGGGGAACGGGGTCTGACGTCGGATCGTGGCCATGAACTTGAAGTAGCCGTCGATGCCGTTGGCGTCGCGATGGTCCCGGGCCTGGTCGGCGAACGACTCGAGGTCGATCATCGATTCCCGACCCCGGATCCCGCCGGCCAGCACGGCGAGCCCGCCCAGCGACGCCCCGAGGTCCTGGACGGCGAGCAGGCCCGCCCGATCGCTCGACAGCTCGGCCTTGCGGTGCCACTCCGACAGCGCCAGCGTGATCGGCGTCGTCGCCTGGCCGACGATCGGCATGAGGGGTCGGGAGAAGTCGAGGAGGAGGAAGAGCAGGGTGCGGTAGAGCACGTGCTCGCTCAGGATGTGGCCGACCTCGTGGCCGAGCACCGCGGTGAGCTGGGTCGGACTCAGCAACTCGACCAGCGACGAGTTGAGCACGATGAAGGGGTGGTCGACGCCGACGGCTCCGGCGTTGGCCAGCGGCGTCTGCGAGATGTAGAGCTCGGGCACCTCGGCGTCGAGGGTGTGGCAGACCTGCTCCAGCAGCCGATACAGATCGGGATACTGGCGGGGCCCGACCCGCAGCGACTCGGCCTGGTAGCTCATGCGGATGTTGCGTTCGCCGAGGGTGCCGAACACCTTGCGGACCACGGTGTCGAACCCGGGGATCTTCTGCAGGGCGCCGAGGGCGGCACGGTCGGTGGGGTGCTCCCAAGCGGAGGAGCCGATATCGGGAAGTCGAGTCGCCATATCCCTCTATCGAACGTGACGGCGAGCCACTTGACCCTTCAGGTTGCGCTCGGGCATGCCGAGGACACGACCATGAGCTTCCTGATGGACAAGCCGGGGGCCGTGCTCCTCGTGGCGGCGGTGTTGGCGTTGGTGTTGCGGTGGCCGGTGGCGGCGCTGCCGGCCGTGGGCGGACTGCTCGCGTGGGTCCTGTTGGCCGCCGCGGTGTTCTTCGCCGTCGGCGGGGTCTGGATGCTCTTCATGGGTCGCGGCGCCGACTGACGCTGGGGCAATCGACAGCCCCGAGGCCGGCGGGGGTTTCCCCGATGCCTGCCGACCGGTCGGCGTGGATCGTGAACGCAACGCTTCACAGGAGGGAACCACGATGCGTATCACCACCACCAAGCCGTTCAGCCTGGCAGCTGTCACGGCCGCCTTCGTCCTGGCGGTCACGATCCTTGCCACCCCGACGTCGTCGTCGGCCGAGTCGCCGCCGATCCCCGACGAGCCCGCCTCGGTCGACGTCCCCGGCCTCGCCGGCATCGACGGTGAGATCACCCGCCTCTACCTCGCCCTGCTCGACCGGGAGCCCGACGCCGGCGGCCTCGACTTCTGGGTCACGCAGCGTCGCGACGGCATGGACCTCCGCCAGGTGGCCGCCCACTTCCACGGTTCACCCGAGTTCGCCGACCGGTTCGGCCATCTGCTCGACGCCGACACCGGCGTGTGGGTCGACCTCCTCTACGACCGCATTCTCGATCGGGCGCCCGACGCCGGCGGCCGAGCGTTCTGGATCGAGCGTGTCGACTCGGGGGCGATGAGTCGGGAGGAGCTGATCGTGCACTTCTCCGAGAGCACCGAGTTCCAGGTCCGCACCCGCACCGGGGTCCCCGGCTTCCTGCAGCTCGTCGTCGACTCCGAAGCGGCCTACGCCGGCCTGGGCGACGACTACACCTACCGGTCGAGCGACTGGAACTACTGGTTCGGGCCGTCGGTCACCGAGATCGAGGTGAGCAACGGAGTCGTGAGCCGCCGCAGCCACTGGACCGGGACCTCGACCCCGGCTGGCGCGCCGGACTGGACCGAGATCGGCGTCGAGATCGGCTCGCACACCGAGGGGGCACTCGCGCTGACCGTGCCCGATGTCCACGACGCCTGCGCTCACCTTCTCACCTCGATCGATCGGCGGTACTACTACCTGGTCGTCGACCTCGACGACGAGGGTCGCCTGGTGCAGTGCGGCGGCCTCGAGTACTTGATCGCCGACGCCGGCAACGAGGTCGTGCGGATCGAGGACCTCACCGAGGCCGGCTGACCCCCG
>JAWSVN010000088.1:0-26498 GCA_033851875.1 Acidimicrobiales bacterium | reverse complement strand
GCCGCCACGATGACCCAATCCCTGCGAGCGTGAGTAACGGGGTGCGTGGGCGTGTGGGCGGGGCAGAAACGGCGGGTGAAAACGGGAACGAGGCCCCCGCAAGGGGGCCTCGTTCTCGGATTTCTGGAGCGGACGACGAGATTTGAACCCGCGACCCTCACCTTGGCAAGGTGATGCTCTACCAGCTGAGCTACGTCCGCAAGAATGCACGATCTTAGCGAGCGCCCTCGGTGTTTCACACCCGAATCTGTCGGGATGTTCCTCCGAGATCGTCAGGCTCGACTACGACTCCTCGGCGGGCGGGTTGAAGTCGACCGAGAGGGTGAGCACCCCGCCCTCGAACGTCCAGCTGGCGTCGCCGACGATGGCGAAGTCCATGTAGTCGAGCTCCCGCTGCTGCATCACCCGACGCCGTTCCTCGCCGCCGACCGGCGGAAGGGTGCGTTGTTTGGCGACCTCTGCTCGCTCCCGGAACCGGGTGAGCATGGCGTCGATGTCGAGCTGATCGCTCATCGTTGCTCCTGACTGGGGGCGGTGAGGCTGAGCCACTCGTCGTCGGCGGCGGTGTCGGCCGCTCTTCCCAACGACGCGTCGATCGGCGCGGTGACGCCTCGGGTGGCTGGCACGTGGGGCACGATCGCCTCGTCGTGCCCCTCTGCGGGGGCGTCAGCCTCGGGTGATCGGTGATTGCGACCCATCGCAGCGCGAGCTCGGGCCGACCGACGACGGGGGTCGGTGTGGAACCAATACCAGATCGTGAGGGCCGCGAGGGCGACGGCGACGGCGAGCAGGCCGAGGATCAGGCGATCGATCGTCTGGGCCACGTTGTCGTCGTCGGCCTGAGCGACCACCTGGGCGAGGATCAGGAACACGTCGCCCAACCTACCCCGAAGCAGGCTGGTGACGAGGACACGAGAACGTCGTGCGGCCGCCGACCTGGCGACGGTCGAGAGTCGTCCCGCACCGCGGGCACTGCCCTCCCCGCTGGCGCTGGTCCTGGAGGCGGCCGGTGTGGCTCCCGCCACTGGCGAGGAACTCGGCGACGACCGACCGGAGCCGCCGCACGAGCCGGCCCTGGGTGGCGGCGTCGAGCGAACCGGCGGGGGCGGCCGGGTCGACGCCGGCGCGCCACAGGGTCTCGTCGGCGATCAGGTTGCCGACCCCGGCGATGCGGGCCTGGTCGAGGAGGCGGGCCTTGATCGCCACGTCGCCGACCGCGACCCGGTCGCGGAACGGGGCCGGGGTGATCGTGAACACGTCGGGACCGAGGGCGTCCTCGTCGGGCTCGAGCTCGACGCCACCGAGCCGGCGCGGATCACGGATCAACAACCTGCCGCCGGCGGGCGAGGCGAACGTCAACCCGAAGCGGTCCCAGGCCGGATCGTCGCGCTGGGAGGAGTACTCGAGGTACTCGATGGCCGCGCCCTCGTCGACGATCAGTCGCCCGGTCATCCCGAACCGCAGACCGAGGCGACGGCGTTCCCCGGCCGGGTCGTCGAGGTCGAGCACGAGCAACTTGCCCCGCCGCCGTGCGGCGACCACGATCGATCCGGGCAGCACCGCTCGCAGCTCCTCGGGGGTGGTGCCGTTCTTGCAGAACCACTCGTCGGGAGCGTCGACGGCGTCGATCGTGCGGCCGACCACCTCCTCGGCGCTGAGGCGGTAGATCTCGATCTCGACGCCCTCGGGCATCAGCGGTGCTTGTCGCGCTCGGCGACGAAGGTGTCGACGATCGGGCCGAGCTGGTCGTACTCGAGCAGGAACCCGTCGTGGCCGTGATCCGACTCGAGGGTCTCGAAGGTGACGGGAGCGCCCCCGGAGGCGAGCAGCTCGGCGAGCTGAGCCTGCTGGCGCGGCGGGTAGGTGAGGTCGGAGTCGATCGACACCACCAGGCTCGGGCACGACACGCGGGCGAGGCCGTTGGCCAGCCCACCGCGACCGCGACCGACGTCGTGGAGGTCCATCATCTTGTTGAGCACCAGGTAGGAGTTGGCGTCGAACCGGCGGGCGAGCTTCTGTCCCTGGTAGTCGAGATAGCTCTCGACCTGGAACCGGTCCCAGTGGTCGGGCTTGTCGAGGGGCTCGACGGTGGCCCGCCCGAACCGCTGCTCGAGGGAGACGTCGGTGCGGTAGTGGAGGTGTGCGATGCGGCGGGCCAGCATCAGCCCGTCGTGGGGGCCGTCGCCGTCGGCGGCGTCGTAGAAGTCGCCGCCCCGCCAGCGCGGGTCCTGGGCGATGGCGAGGCGACCGGTCTCGCTCCACCCGATCTGCATGGGCGCCGCTTCGGCGGCCGATGCGATCGAGACCAGACCAGCCACCCGGTCGGGGAACATCGCCGCCCACTCGAGGGCCTGCATGCCGCCCATCGAGCCGCCGACGACGGCGGTCCACCGCCACACGCCGAGCTGGTCGGCGACCATCGCCTGGCTACGAACGACGTCACGGATCGACACCACCGGGAAGCGGGAGCCCCACGGTCGGCCGTCGACGGCCGGCGATGCCGGTCCGGTCGACCCCTGGCAGCCGCCGAGCACGTTCATGCAGACGACGAAGTAGCGGTTGGTGTCGAGGGGCCGGCCGGGTCCGATCAGGTCGTCCCACCACCCCTCGGTCGGCTGGCCGGGTCCGCTCTCCCCCGCGGCGTGGGCGTCGCCGGTGAGGGCGTGACAGACCAGCACCGCGTTCGAGGCGGTGACGTCGAGCTCGCCCCACGTCTCGTAGGCGATCGTGACGGCGTCGAGCTGGCCCCCGAACTCGAGGGCGAAGGGACGACCGTTGCCGATGTGGGCGAACCGGCGCTCGGCGGGCGGGTCGCCGGGGCGCCAGGCGCCGGAGGCGGGGATCGGCGGGTCGAACGACTCCGACCGCTGCATCGACATCATCCGAGCCTAACCCCCGTCATCGGCGCGGCCGCCGGTCGGCCCACCACGAGGTGAGGGAGCGGTTGTCGGTCGCACCCTCGGCTGGGCGATCGGTCGGGCCGTAGGCCTCGGTCATGAGGTGGCCGATCTCGTCGAGGGCGTCGGGGCCGTCGGCCACCAGCTCGGCGGCGCGCCGCCACGGCTCGCGGTGCCGGGGCAACGGGATGCGCAGCACATCGCGGGCCGCGAGCTTGATGGCGTCGACCGACAGGGCCGTGCCGAGGCCGCGGCGCAACGCCCACGCGCTCACCGGCGGGGCGAGCAGCACGGCGGCGAGGTCGGCGACGCCGAACGTCGTGCCCTGGATGGTCGCGTCGCCTCGGGGCCAGACGGCGAGCACCGGGGTCACAGGCACGAGCCGACCCTCGGGGTCGACGACCGGTTCGAGCACCTTCGACTGGGTCGGCAACAGCACCTTGGGACGGCACAGCCGGTCGACCCACTCTCGGCGCTCGTCGAGATCGTCGAGCGCGACCACCGGACGTTGCCACGACACCTTGGCCAGCTTCGTCGGCCGCCGCCCCCACAGTAGGTCCAGCGGATCGAGCGAACCGACCGTGCACAGGGGCAACTCGTCGGACGCACCGGAGGCTTCACGACAGGCCCGCGCCAGGGCGTAGTACTCGTCGCGGAACCCGCTGGTCGCCTCAGCGAGGTCGCCGAGCACACCGGCGTCGGGGCCGAGGGCGGGAACCGCCGGGACCCCGAGGGCGTCGCCCACCCGATCGCTCCACTCGACCGGCGGGTGGTGCTCCGGGCTCGTCGACGCATCACGTCGGAGCACCGGCGCCCACACCCGCACGTTGGCGGCGAAGTGGCGGTCCCGACTGGCCCACGCGGCGACGGTGTGGGGCTCGAGCTCGCGGCGCAGGCCGGCGGTGTCGCGCGAGTTGAGCAGCGACTGGGGCACGACCATGGCCAGCCGCCCGCCCGGCGCGAGCGCGCCCCACGCCGCCGCCAGGTGGATGGCGGCGAGGTCGGCGTAGGGGCCGAACCGTTCGGGCTGCGCGGCGGCGAGCTCGGCGGCCGGGGCCGGCAGGGGGGCGCCCCGCAGCGGGGTGGCGAAGGGCGGGTTGCCGACGATCAGGTCGACGGGCGAGGCGGGGGCGCCGGCAGAGAGCGCGTCGCCGAGTCGTGCCACCGATCGGGCCTCGCACCCGTGGTGGGCGGCCCAGGCGGCGACGGCGGCGTTGGTCGCAGCGACGGCGCCGGCGTCGATGTCGGTGCCGGCGACCCGATCGAGGGCGTCACGTGCCGGCACGCCGAGCGCCACGAGTCGGTCGAGCACGCCGACCAGGAAGGCTCCGCCCCCGCACGACGGATCGAGGCTCCACCCGGGCGGACGCGCCCCGGACGGGACGGCGAGCTCGACGATCGCCTCGACGACGGGGCGCGGCGTGTACCAGGCGCCCCGACGACGTTGTTGCTCGGGAGCGACCGCCGCCTCGTGGGCCGCAGCGATCGTCCAGGGGTCCACGGGAGACGCTCGGTCGCCCGAGTCAATCGGCTGCGGGATCCCAGCCGAAGAGGTCTTCCAGCCGTGCGTCGTTCGAGAACATCTCGACGATCGGGATATCGAGACCGAGACGCTTCTGCATCCGCTTCACCTCGAGCTCCTGGTTCCACTGCACGAAGGTGACGGCGACACCCGAACCGCCCGCACGCGCCGTGCGCCCGGAGCGATGGAGGTAGGTCTTGTGGTCGTCCGGCGGATCGAAGTGGATCACCACGTCGACATCGTCGACGTGGATGCCCCGGGCCGCGACGTCGGTGGCCACGAGAGCCTGGGTCTTGCCCTCGGCGAACGCGTTGAGTGCCTTCTCGCGGGCTCGCTGGCGGAGGTCACCGTGGATCGGTTCGGCCTTGACGCCGATGTCGTGGAGGTCATCGGCCAAACGGTCACACATCCGCTTGGTGTTGCAGAACACGATCGTCTTGTTGGCGTGATTCACGATCGAGGCGACGACCTTGGACTGATCCATCTTGTGGACCCCGATGAACCGGTGCGCCATCTGCTCGACGGTGACCTCCTTCTGCTCCACCTCGTGGCGCTTCGGGTCGGTCTGGTACCGCTTGACGAGCGTGTCGATCGCTCCGTCGAGAGTGGCCGAGAACAGCAGGGTCTGATGCTCGCCCTCGATCCGACGCAGGATCCACTCGACCTGGGGTAAGAACCCCATGTCGGCCATGCGGTCGGCCTCGTCGATCACGACGTTGGTGACCCCGGCGACCGAGACCTCCTTGCGCTCGAGGAGGTCGATCATCCGCCCGGGGGTGGCGACGATGAGTTCGATCCCCTTCTTGATCTGGGCGATCTGCTTGTCGATGTCGGCGCCGCCGTAGATCGCGGCGCAACGGATCTCGGCCGCGTCGCACAGCGGCTGGAGCTCCTCGATCACCTGGGTGGCGAGCTCTCGGGTCGGCACGAGCATCAGCGCTTGCACCGTGCCGGTGGTCTTGCCGATCAGCCGCTGCACAGCGGGAATGCCGAAGGCGAGCGTCTTGCCGGAGCCGGTCTGGGCCTTGCCGCAGACATCGTGCCCTTCGAGGGCATCGGCGATCGAGAGTTCCTGGATGGCGAATGCCGTTGTGAGCCCTCGGGCCTCGAGGGCCTCGACGAGGGGAGGGGCGACGCCGAGTTCGGCGAACGTCCTGGTCATGATTTGTCCTGATTCATGTTGTGGGAGTCGGGCGAAGGGTACCGAAGATGAGTGTCGGTTCCGGGGATCACAGGTTCCGGGACTCCACCAACGACACGGCCCGAGTGATGTCGGCGACATCGACCGGGAGGGCGAAACCGGGCACCACGATCGGCCCGATCACCGCCTCGGTGCGCTCGATACCCGGCACCAGCTCGACCGGGGCGAGCACCTGGCCGGGCTTGGCGGCATCCGCGAGCCGGGCGGCCAGGTTGACGGTCACCCCGATGTAGTCGTCGCCCTCGAACAAGATCACGTGGCCCTCGGCGATGCCGCCGTGGAGGTCGAGGTCGAGTTCGTTGGCCGAGCACTGGCGGAGGATCCGCAGCACCGCGCTCATCATGCCGACCGGGTCGAGAGCGACGAGCATGGCGCCGTCGCCGAGCCACTTGGCCACCCGCACCCCGGTGGCCGAACCGACCGAGCGCACGATCGAACGGAAGGTGGAGAGCTGGGCCACCGCCCGGTCGTCCCCGTAGGTGTTGCCGTAGGTCGTGAACTTCGACAGGTCGATGAAGCCGAACGTTCGGCGCACCCGATGGCTCTCGGTGGCAAGCTCGAAACCGAGATCGGGGCTCGACATGAACCCCCAGGATACGGTGGCGCGCCGTGGATCGCCCGTACCCGACCCTCGACGCCGCCCTCGCCCTGATCGACACCTGGCCGGCACCGACCGCGGCCGCGGCAGTCGTCGGCGGCGTCACGACCATCGACCGCGGCCCCATCGATCACCGCTTCGCCCTCGCCTCGGTGACCAAGCCCCTGTTCGCCTACGCCGCGCTGGTGGCGATCGAGGAGGGCACCCTCGGCCTCGACGCAGTCGTCGAGCGAGCCCCGGCGCCGGCCGGGACGACGGTCCGCCACCTCCTGGCCCATGGGTCGGGCCTTCCGTTCGACCACGGCGGGCCGGTGAGCGGGCCCGAACAGCGACGGATCTACTCCAACGTCGGCTTCGACGTGCTCGGCGAGGAGCTGGCGGCGCGGGCCGGGATGGCGGCGGCCGACTACCTCGACCTGGCGGTGTGCCGTCCCCTCGGCATGACGGCCACCGCCCTCGTCGGCTCGCCGGCGAAGGACGGCATCGGTTCGGTGCGCGACCTCGCCCGCTTCGTGGCCGAGCTGATGGCGCCGACCCTCGTCCATCCCTCGACCCTCACCGCCGCCACCTCACCCCAGTTCGGCGACCTGGCCGGCCTGCTCCCGGGGTTCGGGCGGCAGACCCCCAACCCGTGGGGCCTCGGCTTCGAGCTGCGGGGCCACAAGACGCCGCACTGGACCGGCACGGCCAACAGCCCGACCACCTTCGGCCACTTCGGGCAGACCGGCACGATGCTGTGGGTCGATCCGGCGGCCTCGCTCGGCGTGGTGGCGCTGACCGACCGCCCGTTCGGGGCGTGGGCGGCCGAAGCGTGGCCGACGTTCAGCGACGCGCTCCTGGCCGCCGTCCGCTGACACGCAGGCGGCCGCTGGCACTGCCCTCGCTGCCCACGGCGGGCGGGTCGTCCGGCCCAACGTCGGGGGACACCGTTCAGGTCGGCCCGGCGACCGCCGATGGAGGCGAAGCGAGTCCGCCGCTCACTCTCGCTCACCCCCATGCTCGACACCGGAGAACACTTCGCAATTGCGAGAGCTCGTCAGGCCCTGCGCGCCGCAGGCCTCGACGAGTCCGGCGACCTCGTGCGGGCCGAATCGACCCGAAACGAGGTCTTCATCGGCGAACGGGTGGTCGTGCGGATCAACCGCCAGCCCAACCAGCGGCTCCACCGTGAAGCCGCCGTGTGCTCCCGGCTCCCCCGGGCTCCCTGGTCGCCCCACGTCATCGCCCAGGGCGGACCGATCGGCGCCGACTACCTGATCGTCGGCCGCAAGCCGGGTCACAGCCTCGCCCAGCAGTGGCCGGCGATGCCGGCCGAACAGCGCCGCCGGGCCATGGCCTCGCTCGGCGACGCCCTCTCGAGCCTCCACGCCACCCCGACGCCGCCCGACCTCCCGCCCCTCGAGGCCGCCACCCACCTGATCGACCCCCGCTGCGTGTCGCCCCTCGTGCCGCTGCTGGTCGCGATCGACGACCTCCGAAACCACCCCCAGCTCGACCGCGGCCTGTTGACCGCCGTCGAGGAACGGGTCCTCGGCCTCGGATCGTGCCTCGACGACTACCACCACCAGCGTCTCGTCCACGGCGACCTCTCCTTCGAGAACGTGCTGTGGGACGGGATCTCGGTGAGCCTCGTCGATTTCGAGTGGTGTCGTGGCGGCGCCGCCGACCTCGACCTCGATGTCCTGCTGCGCTTCTGCGGCCTGCCCTTCGCCCATGTGGCGGAGCGGTTCGCCGCCTGGGCTCGTCCCGAGGACTACCTCGACGCACCCGTCTGGTTGCGTGAACACCATCCCGACCTGTTCGCCCACCCCCGGCTGGCCGAACGACTCGTGCTCTACTCCCTGGCCTTCGACATGGCCGACCTGCGCGACTCGGCCGACACCCCCGCCGCCCAGCGGGGACCACTCCACCCGGTGAACCGGATCCAGTCGCTGCTCGACCACGGCAGCTATCTCACCCCGCTGCTGCGTCGCCTCGACGTGACACTCGACGCGGCGGTGCGGTGACGCCGGGGCACTAGCCTCGGAGCGTGGCTCCCTCCAACGACACCACCTCCAACGACACCGACACGAGCACCGCCCAGAGCGCGTGGGTGGTCAACCCGGTCGGTCCGCTGCGCGGCGACGTCGCCGTTCGCGGCTCGAAGAACGCGGTGACCAAACACCTGGTGGCCTCGATGCTGGGCACGAGCCCGAGCACGATCTCGAACTGTCCCGACATCGGCGACGTCGACATCACGATCTCGATGCTCGAGGCCCTCGGCTGCGAGGTCGGCCGTGAACAGCGGGTGGTGACCGTCGACCCGGTGCCCCTCGACTCGAGCCGGGTCCCGGTCCGCTTCAGCGGCATGAACCGCATCCCGATCCTGATGATCGGCCCGCTGCTGCATCGCGTCGGCGAGGCGTTCGTGCCCCTCGTCGGCGGCGACGACATCGGTTCGCGTCCGGTCGACTTCCACGTCGACGCCCTCACCAAGATGGGGGCGACCGTCGAGGTGACCGACGAAGGCCTCGAGGCCAAGGCGTCACGCCTGCGCGGCGCCCACATCACCCTCCCGTACCCCTCGGTCGGCGCCACCGAGACCGTCCTGATGACCGCCGTGCTGGCCGAGGGTCGCACCGTGCTCGACGGCGCCGCCACCGAACCCGAGGTCATCGAGCTCGCCCTCTTCCTCCAGCGCATGGGCGCCCGCATCGAGATGCGCCCCAACCGCCGCTACATCATCGACGGGGTCGAGGAGCTCACCGGAGCCAACCACCACCTCAAGGGCGACCGCATCGAGGCGTTCTCCTACCTCGTGGCCGGCCTGATCACCGGCGGCGAGGTGCGGGTCCAGGGCTGCTCACAGGACCGTCTGGTGACGGCGATCTCCACCCTCCACGGCATGGGCGCCCGGTTCGAGATCACCGACTCGTCGGTCTCGGCCCGCACCGACGGCCCCCTCACCCCTACCGCCGTCGAGACCGACACCCACCCGGGCTTCATGACCGACTGGCAGAGCCCGATGGTCGCCCTGTTCACGCAGTGCGACGGCATGTCGGTCATGTACGAGACCGTCTATGAGAACCGCTTCACCTACGTGCCGGCGCTCAAGGACATGGGGGCCAAGATCGAGACCTTCACCACCCCGCTCGGCAGCATCGACAGCCGCTTCGTCGGCTCATCGACGCCGTGCTCGGTGGTGGTGCGTGGCGGGGCCCCGCTCAAGGGCACCGAGGTCGTGGTGCCCGACATCCGGGGCGGGTTCGCCTACGTGCTCGCCGCCGCTGCGGCCGAGGGCACGACGACGATCACCAACACCCACCATCTCGACCGCGGCTACAACGAGCCGATCGAGAACTTCCTGTCACTCGGCCTCGATATCGAGCGCGTCACCGTCTGAGATTGGCTCCGCGACCCCCGCTGCCGCTTCGGCGGCCCGGCCGTTCCACACCAGGAGCCATACGGCGCCCATCACGATCGCGGCGCCGCTGACCCAGGTGTTGACCCGCAACCCGGCGAGCATCGTCGCCTCGTCGATCCGCACCGACTCGACCAGGAACCGGCCGAGGCCGTAGCCGATGATCCACACCGGCAGGATCTGGCCGGACCGCAGCACCTTCTTCGAGTCGAGCCACACCAGGAAGCCGGCGAGCGCCAGGTTCCACAGACCCTCGTAGAGGAACGTCGGATGGAAGGTGGCGAAGCTCTCATAGCCCGCCACCCGATGGTCGGGGTCGATCTCGAGGGCCCACGGCAGGTCGGTCGGGCGGCCATAGACCTCCTGGTTGAACCAGTTGCCGAGCCGCCCGATGGCCTGGGCGACCGGGATACCGGGGATGATCGTGTCGATCAACGACCACAGGTTCCATCCTCGGCTCCGGACGTACCACGCGCCGACGCCGACCCCGAGGATCAGCCCGCCCGGGATGCCGAGGCCGCCCTCCCAGATCTTGAAGATCTTGAGCGGGTCGCCGCTGAAGCGGTGCCAATCGGTGATCACGTGGTAGAGCCGAGCCCCGACGAGGCCGGCCGGCACACCCCACTGAGCGATCAGGACGATGTCGTCGGGATCGTGCTCGGCCTCGCCGGGTGCCAGGTCGCGGGCGACCCAACGGCGCCGGCCGATCTCGACGGCCGCGATCACACCGAGAGCGATGGCGATCCCGTAGAGCCGGATGGTGAGGGGGCCGAGGGAGATCCGGTCGAAACCGGGCGACGGGATCGCGGCGAGGAGGTGGTCGAGCACGAGATGGAAACCAGCGACGGTCCGGAAGGCTTCCCGGTCAGCCGAGCTGCTCGGCCGACAGCGCGAACAGGTCGGCGGCCCCGGCGGTCACCGCGCCGAGGAGGCCGAACGCGGGCGGCAGGATCTGCTCGCCGAAGAACTTGGCCGACACCACCTTGGCCTCGTAGAAGCCGGTGTCGTTGCCGGCGCCGGCGTCGAGCTTGGCCTTGGCGGCGAGCGCCGCCTCGGCGTGGAAGCCGGCGCAAACCACCGTGCCGGCGAGCCGCTGGAACGGGGCGGAGCCGGCGAGGCCGTCGTTGACGTTCTCGGGCATGTGGGTGAGCAGCCATTCGGCGCCCTCGCGCACCGCGGCGGTGCCCTCGCGCAGGTTGTCGGCGAAGCGGGCGAGGGCGGGGTCGTCGTCGAGCCGGTCGGCGGCGTCGTCGAACCGCTCGAGCAGCTCGCCGAGCACGTCGCCGCCCCGGGTCGGCAGCTTGCGACCGACGAGGTCGGCGGCCTGGATGCCGTTGGTGCCCTCGTAGATGGCGGCGACCCGGATGTCGCGCATGAACTGGGCGGCCCCGGTCTCCTCGACGTAGCCCATGCCGCCGAAGATCTGCACCGCGATCGAGGTGAGCTCGTTGGCCACGTCGGTGCCCATCGACTTCGACAACGGGATCAGCAGGTCGGCCAACTCGCGCTCGGCGCGTCGCTCGGCTTCGTCGGCCAACGACTTCGAACGGTCGAGGCAGCCGCCGTTGACGAACACGAGGTAGCGCAGGGCGTCGATCCACGAGCGCTGGGTGAGGAGCATGCGGCGCACATCGGCGTGATCGATGATCGGGCTCTGCACACCCTTCTCCCCGCCGGGAGCGGTGCTCTGCTTGCGCTCCTGGGCGTAGGCCAGCGAGTGCTGATAGGCCCGCTCGGCGACGGCCAGGCCCTCGAGGCCGACCGAAAGGCGAGCGTTGTTCATCATCGTGAACATGTTGCGCATGCCGGTGAACTCGTCACCGACCGGCCAACCGATCGCGCCGCCCTCGTCGCCATAGGCCATCACACACGTCGGGCTGCCGTGTAGGCCGAGCTTGTGTTCGATCGACACACACCGCACGTCGTTGCGCTCGCCGAGCGAGCCGTCGGGGTTCACCAGGAACTTCGGCACGAGGAACATCGTGATGCCACGGGTGCCGGGGGGCGCCCCGGGGGTGCGGGCCAGCACGAGGTGGATGATGTTGTCGCTGAGGTCCTGCTCGCCGTAGGAGATCCAGATCTTCTGCCCGGTGATCTTGTAGGAGCCATCGCCGACCGGCTCGGCCTTGGTGGCCACCGCGCCGACATCGGAGCCGGCCTGGGGCTCCGACAGGTTCATCGTGCCCGACCACTCGCCGGTCAGCATCTTGGGCAGGTAGGCGGCCTTCTGCTCGTCGCTGCCGTGGTGCTCGATCGCGTCGATGGCGCCCTGGGTGAGCAGGTTGCACAGCGAGAACGCCATGTTGGCGCTGGTCAACAGTTCCTGGGTGGCGAGCGCGGCGACCCACGGGAAGCCACCGCCGCCGAAGTCGGGGTCGAAGGGGATCGCGGCGTAGCCCGCCTCGACGATCTGGCGGTAGACGGCCTTGAACGAGTCGGGCGTGGTGACGACGCCACCCTCGCTCCAGCGAGTCATGATCGTGTCGCCGTCGGTGTTGGTCGGGGCGACGACCTCGGCACAGAAGCGACCGAACTCCTCGACGACCATGTGGACCGTGTCGGCGTCGACGTGACCGAAGCGGTCGGTCTGCGTCAGCCCGTCGAGGCCGGCGAGTTCGTCGAGCACGAATCGGAGATCACGGAGCGGAGGCGCGTAGTCGGTCACGGTCGGATCCTACTGGCCCGCCCTGGGTGCCCGGCCGGCCGTCCCGCCAACGGCCGAGCGGCCCAACGTGACCCGGCGATGTTCGGCAGTTGTCCCTCGCACTCGATGGGTCGTTCGGCCCAAATCGGCCTGTGTCCTCAATTGTCGCCGCCCGAACGGTCGATGGCCTCGGGCGTCGAACGTTGGGCGACGTCGACCGACATCCGGTCGGCGGTTGGAAAGGACACAGGTGGCATGACCGAACCCGCTCGAGATCTCGAGGGCCCTCGCCCGGCCCTGAGCCGTCGCTCCGTCGTCGGTTCGTTGGCGATCGCCGCCGTGGCCACCGCGTGCCTCGGTGACCAGCCCGAAGACGCCGGCGCCGACGACGAGCCCGGGGGCTACGCCGCCCTCGAGACGCCCGAACGGCTGGCGCTCGACGCACCGCTGGCCGAAGACGCCCCCGACGCCCCGCGCAACGACGGCGCCGAGCTGACCACCACCACGATGGCGCCGCTCGAGACGACGAGCACCACCGCTCGCCGGTCGAGTACGACGACGTCGCGATCGGCGACGTCGACCACCGGCAGAGCGGCGACGTCGACCACCCTGTTGGCCACGACGGTCGCCCCGACGACTGCGGCCCCGACGACGGCCACACCAACGACGGCCGCACCAACCACCGCGGCACCGACGACCGCTGCACCGAAGTCGACCCTGCCCGAGACCACGGCCGCCCCGACGACGACCGCAGCGCCGACGACCACCACCGAACCGCCACCGCCGGTCGCCGACCCCGGACTGATCCTCACCCGCCTCAGCTTCGGGGCATCGCGCGATCTCGACGCCGAGCTCGCCGCCACGACCGAGGCCCAGTGGCTCGCCCAACAGCTCACCCTCACCGGCCCGGACCCCGCCGTCGAGGCGACCATCTCCGCCAACTTCGCCTTCGCCGGCACCTCGGTCACCGAGGCCTACGCCCTCCACGAGGCGACCGAGGGCAAGCGTCTGCGCCGTGAGCTCGTGCTGTCGAACCTGCTGCGGGCCACCTTCAGCACCCACCAGGTCTACGAGAGTCTCGTCCACCTGTGGATGGACCACTTCAACGTCAACATCGAGGGGGCCTACAAACTCAGCCACCTCGCCTGGAATTACCAGGAGGACGTGATCCGGGCCAACGCGATGGGCACGTTCCACGACCTCCTCGTCGCCACCGCCAACTCGCCGGCGATGATGGTCTACCTCGACAACTACCGGTCGAACGCCAACCGCGAGAACGGCGTCAACGAGAACTACGGCCGTGAGTTGCTCGAGCTCCACACCCTCGGGATCGAGCAGGACGGCAGCCACATCTACACCGAGGCCGACGTGGTCGCCGCGTCGTTGATCATGAGTGGCTGGGGCATCGTCAACAATCGCAACAACCCGGCCACCCATTCGGTGTTCAACTACGACGACGGCCGCCACCACAGCGGCACCGTCGAGCTGCTCGGCGGTCAGTTCAGCACCGCCGGCACGTCGGGCAAGGCGTCGGGCGACGCCCTTCTCGCCTTCCTGTCGCATCACCCCCAGACCGCCCGCTACGTGGCGTTCAAGCTGATCCGCCGGTTCGTCACCGACACCCCGCCCGAGTCGCTGATCGCGTCGGCCGCCCAGGTCTACCTGGCCAACGACACCGCGATCGTGCCGACCCTGCAGCACATCCTCGACAGCGCGGCCTTCGCCACGTCGGCCGGCGCGAAGCTTCGCCGCCCGTTCGAGCACGTGGTGGCTGCGCTGCGCGCCACCGGCTCCACCCTCCCGGTCGACCCGATGGGTGAGACCGCCGACGACCTCGTCCGCCTCCTCGACGACCTCGACCACGAGCCGTGGCAGTGGGACCAACCCGACGGCTTCCCCGACCGGGCCGACCCCTGGCTGTCGTCCGACGGCCTGCTCACCCGCTGGGCGTTGTCGGCCCGCATCGCCCGGGGCAGCCTCGGCGAGGACGACGACATCACTCCCGACCTCGGTCGGCTCGCCGGCTCGGCCGGCACGATCGACGAGGTGCTCGACCACCTCGCCGTCGTCGCCGGGCTGGGCTCGATCGCCGCCGGCGAGAAGGCCGGCCTCGCCGCCGCCCTCGGCTCGGCCCCCGACGACCTCGTCATCGATCTGGCCGACGGCCGGCTCGAAGAGCTCGCCGGCTTCGTCTTCGCTCACCCACGATTCCAGGTCCGCTGACATGCGCACACTCTCACGCACTCCCACTCGACCGACCTCGGCCCCCGGGACGACGCGACGCCGCTTCCTCGGCGGCGCCTGCGCCGCCGGCGCCGGCACCCTGCTCGCCCCTCGGCTGGCCTTCGCCACCCCCGACCAGCCGGCCCTCGGCGACGCCGTGGTGACCGTGTTCCTCCGCGGTGGCTGCGACGGCCTGTCGCTCACTCCGCCCTATGGCTACCAGAGCTACCGCGACCTGCGGCCGACGATCGCCATCCCGCCGCCCGGCGAGGTCGGCGGCGCCCTCCCCCTCACCTCGGCATCGGCGCCCTCCGCCCAGTTCCCGACCGGGCTCGACGGTGTGATCGGGCTGCACCCCGCCATGCAACAGATCTACGACGCCATGTGGACCACCGGTCGCATGGCGATCGTGCCGGCCGCCGGTCTCCCCCGGTCCGAGAGCCGGACCCGGAGCCACTTCGAGGCGGAGCGCTACTGGGAGCGCGGCTCGGCCGCGCCGACCGTGCGCTCGGGTTGGCTGAACCGGATGCTCGCCGTCCAGGGCGGCGGCGGCCTCGTGCCCGGCGTCAACACCTCGAGCCAGGCGACCGATCTGATGTTGGGGTCGGCCAAGACGATCACCGTGCCCCGCCTCGACCGGTTCGGCATCAGCGGTTTCCCGTCGTCGAGCCGGGCCGCCAGCGCTCTCGCCACGCTCTACCCCTCGGGAGCCGGCACCCGAGTCGGCGACACCGGCTCCGACGTGCTGTCGGTGGTCGACGTGCTCGGCGCCCTCGAGCACACCGCCCCGTCCTACCCGAGCGGCGGCTTCGGCAGCGACCTGCGCGACATCGCTCTGATGCTTCGGGCCGGCATCGGTCTGCGAGCAGCCTCGGTCGACCTCGGCGGCTGGGACCACCACGGCGAACTCGGCGCCCCCGGCGACACCGACGGACGGTTCTGGAACCGGGCCCAGATGCTCGGCGATGCCCTGCGGGCCTTCGTCGACGACCTCGGGCCCGCCATCGACGAGGTGACGATCCTCGTGATCACCGAGTTCGGCCGCACGATCAACGAGAACGGCTCCCAGGGCACCGACCACGGCCGCGGCGCCTCGATCATGGCGATGGGCGGCGGCATCCAGGGTGGCGTCTTCGGCTACGACTACCCCGACGTGATCGCCGACGACCCCGACGAGGGCGACCTCACGATCCTCACCGACTACCGCCAGATGGTGGCCGAGGTGCTCACCGGGCGCGCCGGCCTCACCGACCTCGGCGCCGTGTTCCCCACCTTCACGCCGGGAACGCCCCTCGGTCTGGCACCCTGAGGGGGTGCCCGGCGACGACGCCCTCGACCACTACGAACTCGGCCCCGGGGTGCACGTCTTCGTGCCCCCGGCGCCTCGTCGCTACGGCGACACCAACCTCGGGTTGGTGGTCGACCCCGACGGGCTCACCATCGTCGACACCCTCGCCTCGCCCCGCCGAGCGCACCGCGCGAAGCACGCGATCACCGAGCTCACCGCCGAGCTCGAGCTACCCATCAAGCGGGTCGTCGTCTCGTCGAGCCGCGTCCCGTTCTCGGGAGGGTCGTGGGCGTTCTGGCAGAGTGCTTTCCTCGGCAGCGAGGCCACGTCGGATCAGCTCGACGAACCCGCCAACCTCGAAGCCCTCCGACGCCTCCTCCCCGAGCTCGCCGACGACTACCACGAGGAGTTCGAGACGCGGCCGATCACCCACACGGTGAGCGAGGCGGTGCAGCTCACCGACGCGATCGTCGGCGTCCCGCTTCCCGGCGAGTCGCCGACGAACCTGGTGACCGTGATCCCCGGCGCCGACGTCGTGTTCGCGGGCGCCCTCGCTTCGTTCGGGGTGACGCCCCTCGCCTTCGACGGTGACCCGGCGGCGTGGGCCGACAGCCTCGAGACCCTGCTCGAGCTCGGCACGACGATCGTGCCCGGCCACGGGCAGCCGGGCGGCGCGGCCGATGTGGCCGACCTCGTCGGCTACCTCCGGGCCTGCGTCGAGGTCGACGGCGACGCAGGCGCCCTTCCGACCGGACCGTGGGACGCGTGGAGCGACCGACGCTTCGACGAGGTCAACGTCGAACGAGCCGCGCGCCTGGCGCGCGGTGACGGATCGACCCCGGAGGCGATGTTCCGTCTGCTCGGCTTCGCCTGAGCAGGTCGTGGAGCCTCAGACGAGCTGCTCGTCGACCTTGTCCATCGCGTCGTCCTCGCTGACGTCGAGGGCGAAGGACAGCTCCGAGACCAGCACCTTGCGGGCCTTGGTGTACATCGTCTTCTCGCCGGCGGAGAGGCCCTTGGCCTTCTCTCGCAGGGCGAGGTTCCGGACGACCTCGGCCACCTGGTAGACGTCGCCCGACTTGAGCTTCTCCTGGTGGTTCTTGAACCGCCGAGACCAGTTGGCCGGCTCGCGCACGTCCTTCTTGGCCAGGAGTACGAACAAGTCCTCGACGTCCTCGAGGCTGATCGGGGGCCGCATCCCCACCTCTTCCGCCTTGTCGACGGGCACCGACACGGTGAGCTCGTCGTGGGCCGTCTTGAGCACGAAGTACTCCTTCTGCTCCCCCGCGAACTCCTTCATCTCGGTCTTCTCGATGATGGCAGCCCCGTGATGGGGGTAGACGACACGATCACCTGTCTTGAACGACATCAAACTCCTCGACGAGAGAAAGAGGGGGCGCCCCAGCATGGCACGCGACGCGCCGTTTGCCACGCGCCCGTCGGGGTCAGCCGAACAGCACGGCCAGCGGCACCGCCACCAGCGACAACACCATGGCCAACACGGCCACGATCATCGCCCAGAACATCACCGGGCGACGCCGTCTGATCGACGGGAGCTCACGGTCGTCGTGCTCCTCGACTCGGGGTGCGGTGACCCGTCCCGGGCCGTTGCGTTGGCGACTCACGGCCCCCGATCCTAGCGCCACTAGCCTGGGCAGGGTGGTTCTCGACCGGGCGCGCACCGCCGCGCGGGTGGGCGGCGCCGTCGCTGTCGTCGCCCTGCTCAGCGACGACGAGGGCGTCGTGTTGTGCCCGTTCCGACGAGCGACGCATGGCTACTGCCCTCTGTGCGGCGGCACCCGGGCGGCGGCCCGCCTCGCCACCGGCGACGTCGAGGGCGCCTGGGACCGCCACCCCCTCGTGGTGCTCCTCGGCGTCCAGGTCGCCGCTGCCCTCGTGGCGTGGTTGACGATCGGACGAGCCCGCCCGACCACCGCCGTCGCCTGGTGGACGCGCTGGCAGACAGCCCTCCTGGTCGCCAATCTCGCTGCGGCGACCGCGATCTGGGGCCTCCGGCTCGCCGGCGGCGACGTGCCGGCACCCAGCACCCTGGACGCGCCGGTGCCGCTCCCGTGGTGAGGAGCGGCACCGGCCAGATCAGCTTGGGATCAGGGGCGAGGACCAGCGTCAGGCCTTGACGACGACGTACTTCAGCACGTTGTCGCTGAGGCGCTGGTTGCGCTTGTCGATCAGGATCCACCAATGATCGAGGTAGCAGGGAATCAAGAAGACGGCCTGCAGCAGGCCGCGCACGAAGGCCATCAGCGGCCCGACCGGCTGCTGGGTGGCCTCCTCGACGAGCTTGATGCCCCGGTACTTCTTGCCGAAGGTCTGGCCCGTGGTGCCCTGGAGGTAGATCCAGTTGTAGATGCTGTAGGCGACGACCGCGAGCCACGCCAGGAGCCCGATCAGCGTGCCGAGCGTGTCGGAGATCGCACCGAAGATCGCGGTGACGATCAGAATGGCGACGTACGCGGCCAGAACGATGCCGTAGTCGATCAGGAACGCCATGAAGCGGTCGCCGGCGGTGGCGAACTGGCCGGTGGCGGCCATGCCGCCGAAGCCGGCGTCGGCGGCCCCGCCGACGGGCTGGGGGGCGCCGGTCCACTGCGAACCGTCCCAGTAGCGCTGCGTGCCGGGCGGGTCGCCCTGTGCGTAGTACCAGCCCGGTGGCTGCGATCCAGACATGTCCGACATAGGGCCCTCCCTGAGGTGAACGAACGACCACGAACGACCGAGATGATCGGTGGCTGAGCTGGACCTTAGTCGCCGACGTGCACCTCGGGAGGTAACGACGATCACGTTCGGGGCGAGACACATGCCCGACGCACCATCCGCCCGTCGACGGCCCGGGGCCGAGATACTCGTCTCGACGTTCAGAACCCCTGCCGTCGAGCCGATGAGGGAACCATGCCGCGCACCATCCTGGTCACCGGGGGAGCCGGGTACATCGGAAGTCACACCGTCATCGCGTTGATGGAACGCGGCCACGACGTGGTGATCGCCGACGACCTCTCCAACTCGAATCCCAACGCCGTCGACGCGATCGAGACCCTGGCCGGTCGTCGCCCCGCCTTCCACGAGGTCGACCTCTGCGACCGTGAGGCTCTCGACGCCGTCTTCGACGCCCACCCGATCGAGGCCGTGATCCACTTCGCGGGCTTGAAGGCGGTGGGTGAGTCGGCGGAACAACCGCTCCGCTACTACCGCACCAACCTCACCTCGACGCTCAACCTGCTCGAGGCGATGGCGACCCACGACGTGTGGGATCTGGTGTTCAGCTCGTCGGCCACCGTCTACGGCGACCCCGAGATCCTGCCGATCCCCGAGACGGCGTCGACCGGCGCGACCAACCCCTACGGCCGCACCAAGCTGATGATCGAGGAGATCTGCCGCGACGCGGCCGCCGCCGATCCCCGCTGGCGGATCTCGCTCCTGCGCTACTTCAACCCGGTGGGCGCCCACCCCTCGGGCGACCTCGGCGAGGACCCCAACGGCATCCCCAACAACCTGGTGCCCTTCGTGATGCAGGTGGCGGTCGGTCGCCGCGACAAGGTCAACGTCTTCGGCGACGACTACGACACCCACGACGGCACCGGGGTCCGCGACTACATCCACGTCGTCGACCTCGCCCTCGGCCACCTCGCCGCCCTCGACCACATCGGCGACGGCTGCGACGCCTTCAATCTCGGCACCGGCAACGGCGCCTCGGTGCTCGACGTCATCAAGGCGACGTCCGAGGTGAGCGACGTCGAGGTGCCCTACACCGTGGCCGATCGCCGGCCGGGCGACATCGCCACGTCGCTCGCCGACCCGACCAAGGCCAACACCGAATGGGGCTGGCGGGCCGACCGGGCGCTCGAGGTGATGCTTCGCGACGCCTGGAACTGGCAGTCGAAGCACCCCTACGGCTTCGGTGAGGCCCCCGAGGCCGACTGAGCCAGCACGTCGATCCGGCTGGGCAACGACTCCTGGGCACCGCGCCGGGTGACCGTCACCGCCGCCACCCGTGTCGCCCACTCGGCGGCCTCGACCAACGACGCACCCTGCACGAGCCCGTCGGCCAGGCCGGCGCAGAACGAATCGCCGGCGGCGGTCGCGTCGACGGCGTCGACCCCCAGCGCCGGCACCTGGGTCACGCGGTCCGATTCGACGACCAGTGCGCCGGCTTCGCCGAGGGTGACCACCACCGACGGCCCCAGCCGTTTCGCCTGATCGACCAGTTCGACGGTCGTGTGGGCGGTGTCCTCGCCGAGGAGGCGGGCCAGCTCGCCACGATTCGGGACGACGACCTCGGCCTTGGCGACGATCGTGTCGAGCGCGACCAGATCGGCCTCGCCGAGGGTGGCGCGGTCAGGCGCCGGCGCGGGATTGACCACGACGTGGCCGGTCGCCATCGACACGGCGGCGGCGACCGTTGGCAGGGGCACCTCGAACTGCACCATCACGACGTTCGCGGTCGCCACGAGGGGCAGCGCCTGGACATCGGCGGCGGTCAGGCGAGCGTTGGCCCCCGGACTCACCACGATCAGGTTGTCGCCGCCGGGTTCCACCGCGATCGCCGCCAGGCCGGACGGCGCACCGGCCACGGTGCGGAGCCCGGAGAGGTCGATCCCCTCCTCGAGCAGGGCGGCCCGATGCCGCTCGCCCGATTCGTCGTCGCCGACGGCGCCGACGAAGGCGACGTGACGTCCCAGCCGGGCGGCGCCGACGGCCTGGTTGGCGCCCTTGCCGCCCCCGGAGGTGAGCGCATCTCCACCGAGCACGGTCTCCCCGGCGGCCGGCAGGTGGGCCACCGGGATCGAGATGTCGAGGTTGACGCTGCCGACGACGGCGATCTCCGCCATCGTCAGCCCTTCAACGACTCGTAGATCTCCTTGCACTCGGGACACACCGGGAACCGCTGGGGGTCACGACTCGGCACCCAGGTCTTCCCGCACAGCGCCACCAGTGGCGTGCCCTCGATCGAACTGGGCAGGATCGCGTTCTTCTTCACGTAGTGCGAGAAGCGTTCGTGATCACCGCCGTCGGTGTCGAGCGGCTGGATCCGCTCGTCGAGGGTGGTGTCGAGGTCGGTCATCGAGGCTCCGGGGCTCACTCGGTCGCCGCGTCGGCCACGGCGGCTGCGGTCTCGACCGTAGCGGTCCACGAGGCCGCGATGCCGTCCTTGCCCAGCTCCCCGGCCGTTCGGTTGATCACCGTGTTGTCGCCGTCGAGATACACGGCGTAGGGAAAGCCGCCGGCGCCGTAGGCCTGGAGCGCGGCCTGGGTCTCGGAGTCGCGCATCACCGGCAGGTTCCAGCCCTTGAAGTTGAGCCAGTTGTTCGGCGGGTAGTTCGGCTGGTCCTCGAGCACCGCGGTCGACACGGCATAGATGTCGAGGCCTTCGGGCTGGGCGCCCTCGGTGAGGAGTTCGACGATCTGGGGCACCTCGTTGTTGCAGTGACTGCACCAGTGGGCGAGGAAGTAGACGATCTTGGGGGTGCCGTCGGGCTCGATCCGCACCTCGTCGCCCGAGAAGTCGGTTCCGATCAGGGTCGGGGCCGTCAGTCCGATGGCGGCGTCGAGGGTGCCGGACTGGTAGTCGGGGAGGATGTCGCCCTCGACGGTCACGGTGTCATAGGCCGAGACGTCGCCGCCCAGGGGCACGTTCGACTCGAGCCCGTCGTCGCCGCCCTGGCTGATCGCCCAGGCGATCCCGAGGAAGCCGACGATGATCACGCCGATGATCGAGATCAGGAACCACGGCGGGGACGAGGCGTTGGGTTTGGCGGTCGAGGTGGCCATTGGGGCACTCCTGGGGCTGAGAGGGGGTCGAGTCTAGGTGGGGTCGGCCGCGACAGGGGCCGTGTCGGCCGGCGCCCGCAGGGCGACGACGAGGAAGGTGACGATCAGGGCGAACGCCGCGGCGGCGAGGGTCGGGATCGTGATGAAGCCGAACTCGTTGAACCAGCGGGCCGAACACGGCACATCGAGAGAACACGCCCCGCCGACGCTGTCGGGGAAGGCCTGCTCCATTCGGTGGTAGATCGACACAGCGAAGCCGACGACGCTCAACGCCATCGGCACGAGGAGGAGCCGCCTCGAGGCGCGGGCGGCCACGAGGATCACGAGGATGATCGCCGAGGGGTACATGAATCCCCGCTGGATCCAGCAGAGTCGACACGGCTGATAGTTCGCGATCTCCGAGTAGTAGAGGCTGCCCAACATCGCAGACACGGCCACGATGGCGGCCAGGGGGGCGGCGAGCGGGCGGAGCTGCTCCAGGAAGACCTCGCCGACCTCGTTGCCGCTGGTCAGGCGCACGAGTCCGAGCACGGCCATCGCGACGACGAACAGCGAACCGCTGACGGCGATCATCGAGAAGAAGAGGGTGAGCGTGTCGGTCACGAACCAGCAGGAAAGCGCATCGGGGATAAGTCGCGGGTAAGCGGCGAGCAGGGAGCGGGGCTTCACGCCGGCCAGCGCGACTGCTGCCGCCGCCGAAACCCCGGTGTAGCGTCCCACACATGACCACCGCCGAGCAGGGACCCACGGCGTCACCAGGGGTGACCCTCGACGTCGACGACGACTTCGTCGCCACGATCGAACTCCACCGCCCACCCCACAACTTCTTCTCGATCCCGCTGCTCCTCGAGGTGTGCGACGCCCTCGACGCCGTGGCCGCCGACCCCGACGCCAGGGCCGTCGTGCTGTGTTCCGAAGGCCGGAACTTCTGTGCCGGCGCAGAGTTCGGGGGCGACCGCACCCCGGGCGACGCCGCCAGCGGCGGCCCCGACCTCCACCTCTACGACCTGGCGGTGCGCATCTTCGCCTCCCCCACCCCGATCGTGGCGGCGCTGAACGGCGCCGCGATCGGTGGCGGTCTGGGACTGGCCTGCGCCGCCGACTTCCGAGTCGGCGGCCCCGGCTCACGGCTCAGCGCCAACTTCGCCCGGCTCGGCTTCCATCACGGCTTCGGCCTCAGCGTCACCCTGCCGGCCATCGTCGGCAACCAGCGGGCACTGGAACTGCTCTACACGGGGCGCAGGATCGACGGGCCAGCGGCGGCCGAGATCGGCCTCCTCGACCGACTCGTCGACGACGAGCGGATCCGCGCCGAAGCCCACGACCTGGCCGCCGAGATCGCCGCTTCCGCGCCCCTGGCGGTCGCGTCGATCCGGGCCACGATGCGTGGCCACCTGCCCGACGCCATCCGGGCCGCCACCGACCGGGAGCGGGCCGAACAGGAACGGTTGGGGGCCACGAACGACTGGCGAGAGGGCGTGGCGGCGATGGCCGAACGACGCGACCCGAACTTCACCGGCACCTGAACGGCCGGCCCGGCGGTCAGTCGAGCGGCAGCGGCACCACGCCGGCCTCGGTGGCGAGATGCGTCATCGGCTCGTCGTGGGCGTCGGTCGGCAGGCACTCGACGAGCTGCCCGTCGCTGATCGCGATGCGCTGGGTGTCGGACCCGAACCGGGCGAGGAACCGGTCGTAGTAGCCGGCCCCGTAGCCGAGCCGACCCCCGTGGCGATCGAAGAGCAGGCCCGGCACGCAGATCACGTCGACCTCGTCGTCATCGACGGAGTCCGCCGAGGCCACCGGTTGGGCGAACCCGTAGCGGTGGCGCTCGGTGGCGCACGGGAACCCGTGCACGGTGAGGGTCATGTCGGGCGACGGCCCGCCGGTCGGCGGGGTCCGGGTGAGGGCGAAGCGGCCGAGCTCGGGGCGCTCGGCGAGCTCGAGCAGCTGGGGTTCGCCCGTCAACGGGGCGAACAGCACGGTCACGCCGTCGGGTCGTCGGGCCCGCACCCCTCCAAGGTGGTGGGCGAGCCCGGCTCGGATCCGCCGGTGGTCGATCCGCAGCCCGACGCGATTGCGTCGGGCCCGGTCCCGGAGGTCGGCCTTCGAGGGGGAAGCGTTGACCATCGTGACCACCACGCTAGCCACCGCAGCCGACCAGCCCGGCCGTGGGTCATTCCACCCGATCGGCCCGGGACTCGCGACCCGGGGGCTAGAACATGGTCGGGGCAGCACATTCGTCGCGGGCGAGGGTGATGGAACACAAGAGGACGGCGCCGAGGGCGCGGGAGAACACGACACGGGCGCTGGCCACCGGCACGATCGCGCATGCCCCCGTGCGGGACCGCATCGTCGCCGGCAGCCGGTCCCCCCGCTTCTATCTGGCACTCACGCTCTCGACCTTGAGCGCCGTCGCGATCGCCGGCCCGCTCGCCATCCGGGCCCTGCAGGCCCGATCCGATGCCGAAGTCGCGGAGGCGCCGATCGGCCTCGGCCCCTCGGGAGGTCTGACGTCCACCTCGGTCAGCGTGCTGGGCACGTCGATGACGTTCGACGGATTCACGACCACCACCGCGGCGAGCTCGACGCAGGGTGAGGACGACAGCGAGACGCTCGACGCTGCCGACACGACCTCGACCTCGGAGGCCACCACGACGGCTCCGACCTCGACCGAACCTTCGACCACGACGACATCGATCGCCACCACGACCTCGGCGACGGCGGCGACCACGAGCTCGGTGTCGTTGGGTCCCGGCCCGTCGCCGCCCACCACGTCGCCCGGACCGACGATCTCGACGGCCGTCGGCCCGACCTCGGTGCGTGAGCTGCCGCCGACGGACGATTCGACCGACACCACCGAACCGGGCCCCTCGTCGACCCGACCCGACCGCGGGCCGACGACCACCGACGGCCCCGACAACTCGACGCCTCACCCCTCCGACCCGAGCACCACCGAGGGCGACGACCCTGACGACGACCCCGACGACGAGTCGACCTCGACCACGGCCGGGGGCTCGACCACGACGACCGAGGCAACCTCGACGACCGACACCGCCCCGCCGTCGTCGGTGACGCCGACCGACGACGACTGACACCCGCTCCGACGCCCTCGCCGGCGCCGGGCCTCAGCTGGTTGCGGGTTGGGAGGGTGCGGGCTGCGCGCCGCGCACGAGCCCGCCCGGGAGCTCCCCGGTGTGTTCGCCATCCGCGAAGGTGACGGTGCCGCCCTTGATGGTGCGGACGTAGCCGTCGGCCGACTGCACGAGGCGGCGGCCGCCGGCCGGCAGATCGTGCACGATCCGGGGCCGGCGGGCGCCGAGCCGGTCGAGGTCGATCACGTTCACGTCGGCCACGTGGCCGGGGGCCAGCACGCCACGGTCGAACCAGCCGACCTGCCGCGCGGTGCGCTGGGTCAGGTGGTGCACCATCAGTTCGAGGGGCAGCGGCCCCTCCCCCGCCGTGCGGTTGGTCCACAACGCGAGGGCCGTGGTCGGGAAGCTGGCGTCGCAGATCGCGCCGCAGTGAGCGCCGGCGTCGCTGAGGCCGATCACCGAGTTGGGGGCGAGCAACATCTCGCGCACGTCATCGAGGTTGCCGTTGACGTAGTTGAACAACGTCAACATCAGGAGCTGGTGGCCGTCGTCCTCGACGAGGAGATCGATCACCTCCTCGACCGGGCTCACGCCCCGGCGGGCGGCGCGGGCGGCGACGCTCGAGCTGGGGTCGGGCTCGTAGTCGACGGGCTCGTCCATCGGGAACAGCTTGTCGAAGCCGGTGAAGATCGTGTGGCCGAGCCCTTCGAGCCGAGCGGTCACCTCGGGGTGTTCGGCCACGATCCGGGCCCGCCGTTCGGGGTCGCGCAGGGCGGCGACCTTCTCGGCGAGGGGTCGGTCGGCGATCTCGCGGAACGACGGGCAGATCACGAGCGGGTTGACCGACGCCGTCAGGCCCTCGAGCACGCCGACCGGACGGGGTGCCACCTGGTTCCGCATCGGCAGGCCGGCGTCGACGCCGTCGCCGACCCAGGCCACCATCTCGCGCCAGCGATCCGGCACGTCGACGACCTGCTGGGTCGTCATCGACATCGGCCGGCCGCTGTGTTCGACCAGCGACCGCATCAGGTTCAGTTCCTCGGCCACGAACTCCGGGTCGGTGCTGAGGTAGGCGTCGGAGATCAACTGGACCACGCCGGCGCCGGTGTCGGCCATCGCCCCGATCAGGGCGGCGAGCTCGTCGGCGGAGGAGAACCGGGTGCCGAGCGGATCACCGTCGCGGGTGCGGTGGGCGACCGTGCGGCTGGTGGTGAAGCCGAGGGCGCCGGCCGCCATCCCGGCTCGGACCGCGTCGGCCATCGTCGCGAGTTCCTCGGCGGTGGGCAGTTCGTGGGGGTCGGCGCCCCGCTCGCCCATCACATAGGCCCGCAGCGGGGCGTGGACCACATGGGTGCCGATGTCGAGGGTGTAGCTGCGACGGTCGAGGGCGTCGAGGTAGTCACCGAACGATTCCCAGTCCCACGGCAACCCTTCGGCCAGGGCCGTGCCGGGGATGTCCTCCACCCCTTCGAGCATCCCGATCAGCCAGTCGTGTTGTTCGTCGGTGTCGATCACCGGGGCGAACCCGACGCCACAGTTGCCCATCGCCACCGAGGTCACCCCGTGGTCGCTCGACGGGGCGAGGATCGGATCCCACGTGGCCTGGCCGTCGAAGTGGGTGTGGATGTCGACGAAGCCGGGGGTGACGAGAAGTCCCTGGGCATCGAAGGTGTCGGCGCCGGCGGTGTCGAGGCCCGCGCCGACCTCGGTGATCACCCCGTCGCGCATCGCCACATCGGCCTCGCGGGGTTCGGCGCCGGTGCCGTCGACGACGAGTCCGTTCTTGATGACGAGAGGACGAGGTGCAGCCATGCCGGAGCCTTGCACGCTCGGCCGCCCGGTTCCA
>JAWSVN010000264.1:0-709 GCA_033851875.1 Acidimicrobiales bacterium | reverse complement strand
CATTTTCAAAGAAACGTATTACCGGATGGCTTTTGTGCTCTCTAACTAGCTCGGTAAACCGTTCTCCATAACTATGATTCTTAGCAACGACAAAGCCAACCTTAAAGTTATAGTTTACTAGTTTTTGAAAAGCCTCACCGGCTACACCATTTTTCAAGTCAAAAAAACTATCGGACATGTCATTACTGGTAACAATGCATCCATCCATTCCGCTTCCAATCAACGACAAAACGTCATCAACTGAATTCAAAAATATTCCATTATCCTTAGCTAATTGACTCATGGTTGATACCTTTTTATATACCGAAGCACCTTCTGTAGCTTCCTGCATTGATTATCAAGCGCCAACAGTCGAATATTTTTAGGTCGGTTTAATTTGTATTACTTGTTGAGGGTCAACTTGAACGCCTTTAGTGAAACTTAACAGCCGCCGTCACCTCCATCGCCGCCGCCTAAAAAACCGCCTCCGTCTCCACCACTCCCCCCTCGCCCACTGTCTGGACCTAGGAGAAATACCACCTTCACAACAATAGAAATTAAGAACACGCCAATGAATATTGGGCAAATGATGCCTTGTAGAACTGAATCGGATTCAATATCTGTAAAGTACCATGAAGCAAGCAAGCCAAGTATGTTGATTATCCATGACATTTATCTGCACTCCTTGGGTTGAGCTTAACTAACAATTGGACGCCGGTTAGTACCTTTT